>NZ_JBWKXC010000007.1:130515-211767 GCF_059422605.1 Clavibacter sp. GW821-FHT01D01 | reverse complement strand
GCCCGGATCCCCGCGCGGGGATCCGGGCGTCGCCGCGTCCCGGGTCGGCGGGCGGTGCTGCGTCGGCGTCAGGCGCGCAGCAGGACGTCGAGCGTGACCGCCAGGTGCTGGTCGATCGCGTCGCGCGCGGCCTCGGCGTCGCCGGCGGCCAGCGCGTCGACGATGCCGGCGTGCTCCTCGCACACGCGGTCCTGCCGGTCGGTCGCGCGGTAGAGCGCCTCGACGCCGACGAGGATCTGCCGGGCGCGGAGCTTCGCGTAGGTGCGGCTCATCAGCTCGCTCCCGGCGGCGTCGACGAGGAGCTGGTGGAAGCGCCGGTCGTGCTCGATGAACTCCCGGCCGCTCTCGCGCGGCGGCAGGGCGACCATGGCGCGCTGCTGCGCGAGCACGGCGCGCATCGCATCGAGGGGCGTGCGGTCGTGGGCCACCGCGCTCGTGGCCGCGTGGCGCTCGAGGACGCCGCGGAGCTCCATGAGCTCGCCGATCTCCCGGCCGGTGATGACGGGGATGCGGGCGCCGCGCTTGGGGATCATCTCGACGAGGTCGTCCGCGGCGAGCAGCAGCAGGGCCTCGCGGACGGGGGTGCGGGAGACGCCGATGCGCTCCGCGAGCTCCTGCTCGTTGAGGAAGGCGCCCTGCTGGTCGGGGTCCGTGAGGACGTGCGCGTGCAGGAACTCGTAGGCCCGTTCCCGGCCCGAGAGGGCGGCGGCGGGAGCGCCTGGATCACCCGCCCGTTCTCGCATACGCTATGTATACATGACGAGGAGGACCATGAGAGTCGCGCTAGCCCAGATCATCAGCTCCCCGGATCCCGCGGACAACCTCGCACGCCTCGAGCGCGTCGCGGAGGACGCCGCGCGGCAGGGCGCCGAGCTCGTGGTGTTCCCCGAGGCGACGCAGCGCGCGTTCGGGAACCCGCTCCCGGAAGTCGCCGAGCCGCTCGACGGGCCGTGGGCCTCGGGCGTGCGGGCGGTCGCGGACCGCCTCGGCGTCGTGATCGTGGCCGGCATGTTCACCCCCGGGGCCGGCGGCCGCGTGCGCAACACCCTGCTCGTCGCCCGGCCCGCGGACGCGGACGCGGCGGGTGCGGCCTCGTACGACAAGATCCACCTCTTCGACGCGTTCGGGTTCCGCGAGTCCGACGCCGTCGACCCGGGTGACGCCGTCGCGGTGATCGAGGTCGGCGGCACGCGCGCGTCGCTCGCCACCTGCTACGACGTGCGCTTCCCCGCGCTCTTCCTCGCGGGCGCCGACCGCGGCGCGGTCGTGAGCGTCGTCTGCGCCAGCTGGGGCGCCGGCCCCGGCAAGGCCGACCAGTGGGACCTGCTGCTCCGGGCCCGCGCGCTCGACTCCACGACCTTCGTCGTCGCCGTCGGCCAGGGCGACCCCGCGACGCTGCCCGCCGGCTCCCGCGGCCACGACCCGGCGAGCGGCGCACCCACCGGCATCGGCCGGAGCGCCGTGGTGTCCCCGCTCGGCGAGGTCCTGCACCGGCTCGGCGGCGAGGAGGAGCTGCTCGTCGTCGACATCGACCCCGCGGCCGTCGACGCCGCGCGCGGCACGCTGCCCGTGCTCGCGAACCGGCGCCGCGGGCTCGAGCAGGGCGCCTGACGCCCGTCAGCCCTCGCGGAACGACAGCACGTCGCCCGGCTGGCACTCCAGCACCCGGCAGATCGCGTCGAGCGTCGAGAAGCGCACCGCCTTCGCGCGGCCGTTCTTCAGCACGAAGACGTTCGCCGGCGTGATCCCGATCGCCGTCGCCAGCTCGGCCACGGTCATGCCGCGCGCGGCGAGGTGCGAGTCGAGGTCGACCTCGATCGGCATCAGACGACCTGCGCGAGCTCGGCGTGCGAGGCGGCGGCGCGGCGCAGGAGCCCGAGCAGGGTCACCAGGACGAGGCAGAAGGCGGCGCAGAGGGCGGCCACCCCGCCCAGGGCGACCATGACGGCCGGCGGCGTGATGCCGGCGACGGCGAGCCCGACGAAGGCGGCGACCGCGAGGCCCGCCGCGACGGCGCCCAGCGCGACCATGGCCCGCACCAGCGCGAACGCGCGCGCGTCGAAGATGGCGTCGCCCGCGGTCATGGACGTGAGCCGCCAGATGATGACGAGCACCGCCTGCGCGCAGAGCGTGACGGCGACGATCCACGCCGCGACCGGCACGACGAGCCCGTCGAGGTCGGCCTCGCTCTCGCGCAGCGGCCCCGTCGCCGCGGACACCATGAGCGCCTGCACCACGATCCCGAGCGCCACCAGCACCGCCACCAGCGCCTTCACGCCGGTCCTCGTCGCCTCCGCCATGTCCGTCCTCCTCCGTGCATCGATTGTCGATCCATCGAAGGACGATACGAGGCGGGAGCGGGCGAGCGCGTCATCCGGAGGTCGCATCCCGCATGACGCGACGCGGGCCCGGCCGCCGAGGCGACCGGGCCCGCGGGCCGTGCGAGCGGATCAGCGCCCGAGGGGCGTCATGTCCTCGTAGCGGTCGCCGACCGGCGTGGGCAGCGACGAGAGCCGCGCGAGCTGGTCGGCGGTGAGCGTCACGGCGTCGGCGCCCACGTTCTCGTCGAGGCGGCTGACGCGCTTCGTGCCCGGGATGACGGCGATGTCGTCGCCCTGCGCGAGGATCCAGGCGAGCGCGACCTGCGCGGGCGTCGCATCGAGCTCGCCCGCTACGGCTGTCACGGCGTCGACGATCCGCATGTTCTGCGCGAACGCCTCCTCCGCGAACCGCGGCGACGACGAGCGGTAGTCGGCCGCGGACAGGTCGGCGGCGCTCCGGATCGCGCCCGTGAGGAAGCCGCGGCCGAGCGGCGAGTAGGCGACGAGTCCGATGCCGAGCTCGCGCAGCACCTCGAGCACGGGGCCCTCGGGGTCGCGCGTCCAGATGGAGTACTCGCTCTGCAGCACCGAGATCGGGTGCACGGCGTGCGCGCGGCGGATGGTGTCGGGCCCGGCCTCGGAGAGGCCCAGGTGCAGCACCTTGCCCTCCTCGACGAGCTCCTTCATCGCGCCGACGGTCTCCTCGATCGGCACGGACGGGTCGACGCGGTGCTGGTAGAGCACGTCGATGCGGTCGGTCCCGAGTCGCTGCAGGGAGGCCTCGACGGCGATGCGGATGCCGGCCGGGGTGCTGTCCATGCCGCGCTCGTAGTCCTCGGCGTCCTTGCCGGGCGCGTGCTTCAGCAGGCCGAACTTGGTGGCGATCACGACGTCGTCGCGGTGGGTGGCGAGGGCGGATCCGACGAGGCGCTCGTTCGCGAACGGCCCGTACGCCTCGGCGGTGTCGAAGAGCGTGACGCCCTGCTCGACCGCGCGGTGCAGGGTGCGGACCGACTCCTGCTCGTCCTCGCCCGCGCCGTCGTAGAACGCGCTCATGCCCATGCAGCCGAGGCCGATGCGGCCGACGTCGAGTCCCGTGCCGGTGTGGATGTGCTTCATGCGGTGCTCCGATCTCCCGCGGCCGGATGGGCCGCCCGTCGAGCCTAGGCACGCCCCGGCCGACGACGCGCCGCACCCACCCGCTGTCTTGAATCACTCAAGGGAAGTGTGCTTGACTGCGGCGATGCTCCCCGACCACGCGCACCACCACGCGCCGCCCCTCGACGCCGACGCCCTGCGCGCCGCGCTGCGGGAGGCGGGCCTCCGGGTGACCGGGCCGCGCGTCGCCGTCCTCACGGCCGTCGACGCCCGGCCCCACTCGGACGCCGACGAGGTGCTACGCGCGATCAAGGGCGAGCTGCCCGGCACGAGCATCCAGGCGGTCTACGGCGTGCTCGGCGCGCTGCTGGCCGCGGGGCTCGTGCGCCGCATCGAGCCCGCGGGATCCTCCGCGCGCTACGAGCGGCGGACGGGCGACAACCACCACCACCTCGTGTGCACGTCCTGCCGGACGATCGTCGACGTGGACTGCGCCGTGGGGGAGTCCCCCTGCCTCGCGCCGTCCGACGCGGCGGGATTCCTCGTGGCGAGCGCCGAGGTGACGTACTGGGGCCTGTGCCCCGCCTGCCGGACCGCGACCGCGGATCCCGGTGCCACCGTCGCGACCTGACCGTCGCCACCGGCCGCCCCACGGCCGGACGACCCGAGCCAGCACCTCCCCGTTCCACCGCTGACAGGAGAACCACATGACCGACCAGAAGCACACGACCACCGACTCCGGCGCCCCGGTCGCCAGCGACCAGCACTCGCTCTCCGTCGGCCCCGACGGATCCATCCCGCTCCACGACCACTACCTCGTCGAGAAGCTCGCGCAGTTCAACCGCGAGCGCATCCCGGAGCGCGTCGTGCACGCCAAGGGCGGCGGCGCGTTCGGCACCTTCCGCACCACGGGCGACGTGAGCGCGTACACCCGCGCCTCGCTCTTCCAGCCCGGTGCCGAGGTCGAGCTCCTCGCCCGCTTCAGCACCGTGGCCGGCGAGCAGGGCAGCCCCGACACGTGGCGCGACCCGCGCGGCTTCGCGCTGAAGTTCTACACGGACGAGGGCAACTACGACCTCGTGGGCAACAACACGCCCGTGTTCTTCATCCGCGACGGGATCAAGTTCCCCGACTTCATCCGCTCGCAGAAGCGCCTCCCGGGCTCGCACCTGCGCGACCACGACATGCAGTGGGACTTCTGGACGCTCTCGCCCGAGTCCGCGCACCAGGTCACCTGGCTCATGGGCGACCGCGGGCTGCCGAGCTCGTGGCGCCACATGGACGGCTTCGGCTCGCACACCTACCAGTGGGTGAACGCGGCCGGCGAGCGCTTCTGGGTGAAGTACCACTTCAAGACGCAGCAGGGCATCGAGATCCTGAAGCAGGAGCAGGCCGACCAGATCGCAGGCGAGGACGCCGACTTCCACATCCGCGACCTCACCGAGGCCATCGACCGGGGCGACTACCCGGAGTGGAAGCTCGAGGTGCAGGTCATGCCGTACGAGGACGCGAAGACGTACCGCTTCAACCCCTTCGACCTGACGAAGGTGTGGTCGCAGAAGGACTACCCGCGCATCGAGGTCGGCACCATGACGCTCAACCGGAACCCGGAGAACTACTTCGCGCAGATCGAGCAGGCCGCGTTCGCGCCCTCGAACTTCGTGCCCGGGATCCAGGCCAGCCCCGACAAGATGCTCCTCGCGCGCATCTTCAGCTACGCCGACGCGCACCGCTACCGCGTGGGCACCAACCACGCGCAGCTGCCGGTGAACGCGCCGAAGTCGCCCGTGCACAGCTACTCGAAGGACGGAGCGGGCCGCTACCGCTTCGAGTCGGCCGGCACGCCCGTCTACGCGCCGAACTCGCTCGGCGGCGCGCACGCCGACCCCGCCCGCGCCGCGGAGAGCGCCGGCTGGGAGCAGGACGGCGAGCTCGTCCGCTCGGCCGCCACCCTGCACGCCGAGGACGACGACTTCGTCCAGGCCCGGATGCTCGTCAACGAGTCGATGGACGACGCCCAGCGCGAGCGCCTCGTCGGCAACATCGTCGGCCACGTGAGCAAGGTCACCACGGCCGAGCTCCGCGCCCGCGTCATCCAGTACTGGACGAACGTGGACGGCTGGCTCGGTGCGGCCGTCGCCGCGGGCCTGCCGCCGCTCGCCGGCTCCGCGCCCGTCGCCGAGGCGACCCCCGGCCCGACGCGCGACGCCGAGGAGGTCTCCGTCGCGGCCCGCTGAGCCGTGGCGGTGATCCGCTGATCGCACGACACGACGCCCGCCCCCTCGGCGAGGGGGCGGGCGTCGTCGCGCGTGGCGGGCGGTCAGCCGGCGTGCATCGCGCCCCCCTGGTACAGGATGGTGTCGTAGCCGAAGTCGCAGACTCCGCGGTACGGCCCCCCGTCGTCACCCGGCACCTCCACCGCCGGCGTCCCGCGGCCCCCGATGGTCCGGGCGCACACCGGGATGCGCGTGCCGCGGATGGTCACGTGGTCCAGGCGGGCCGTGTCCCCGAGGTCCTGGTTGACGCCCACGACCTTGTAGCGGCCGCCCGTGATGAGGACGTCGCTGACGACGACGTGCCGGGTCTCCTGCACGAGGCAGTCCCCGCACGAGCGCGCGAGCGTGCCGATGTCGGACGCGGCGAGGTGCGTGATGACCGCGGTGCCCGCGCCGTCCAGCTGCACGACCTTGTCGTAGGCGTGCGCGACCGCGCCCCCGGTGATGGTGACGACGGACCCCGCGGGCGATCCGGCCTGCAGCGTCACGGCGTCCTCTCCCACGTGCGGCGACCACATCCCCTCGATGCGGCACGTGGCGAGGCAGTGCACGCCGTCGGCCGCGAGCGGCCCGATGATCAGGTTCCGCGCGGTGGCTCCCGGCTCGAGCACCAGCACCGGCTGCTGGAACTCGCTGTGGCCGTTCGTCGACCCGTTCAGCTCGGCGAAGTGGAAGTCCACCGTCCGGCCGGCCTCGACCACGTACGGCGTGCTCCGCGGCGGCATCACGACGGTCGGCCGGGGGAACGCGGGCATCGCGGTGAGCGGTGAGGGAGGAGCCCCGCGCCGGGAGCGCGGCCGCGCTCGCCGCCTCGGGCACCGCGACCGAGGCGATCCCTCCGGCGGCGGCGAGGGAGAGGGCGAGCACCAGGGCGAGGCGCCGGAGGGGGGAGGGGATGGTGGGCGGGGGCATGCGAGCCGATCTCTGCATCCGCCGCGTCGGTCGCGGTCGGCACCGGAGCGTACGGCGCGGCGACCCGGCCGCGTCGGTCCCGTGAACCGGCGGATCCCCGTCCCCGCGCCCTGTGCGCCGCGCCCCCGTCCGGGGGCGCCGTCGTGCGAGTGTCGGGCCGCGCCGACCGGCGCGACCCCCCCCTCGTAGAACAGGACCACACGATGGCATCTGCCACCCGCACCACGCTCCTCGGCACCGCGGCCTGCGCCGTGATCACCGCGGGCATGCTCGCCGGACCGGGGGTGGCCATCGCCGCTCCCCGCCCGGTCGCCGGCCCCTCGTCGGGCATCCTGCACCACACGATCCCGGCGCGCAGCGCGGCGGCGGCGGCGACCGCGTGGACGCCCGCGCGCATGCACGCGGCCACGACCAACCGGTTCGTCGACGCGGACCCGGCCGACGGCGATCCGCCCGCGACCGCCACGGACACGCCGGCGGCGCTCGACACCTCGGCCGTCGTCGCCCCCGCTGCCGTCGCGGACCTCGACGAGACGACCGCGGTCCCGGGCTTCGACGAGGCCGACCACCTCGGCGTCGTCTTCTTCCGCAGCGGCGGCGTCGACCAGCGCTGCACCGGGAACGCCGTCGTCTCCCGATCCGGCGACCTCGTCGCCACGTCGGGCAGGTGCGTCTCGGCGCTGGCGGACGCGTTCGTCAGCGAGCTCGTCTTCGTCCCGGGTTACGACGGGACGGCGCCCGAGGGCGTCTGGGCCGCGACCGCGGTCACCGTGCAGTCGCGCTGGGTCACGGACCGCGCCGTCGACCTCGACTCGGCGTTCCTCCAGGTGCGGGCGCCCGCCGGTGCCGCCGCCGGGGCGACCCTCTCCTCGACCGTCGGGGCGTCCGGCGTGCTCTTCGCGGGGCAGGAGGACGACGACGAGTACCGCGCCTCCGGGTACGCCCTCGACGGCGGTCACGACGGCACGCAGGTCGTGGACGTGGTCAGCACGGTCGAGCCCAACCCGTGGGCCAACGAGGACTACGCGATCGAGGGCATCGGGACCGAGCTCCGGGCCGGCATCAGCGGATCGCCGTGGAGGGCCACCGAGGACGGCTCGGGCGACGTCCAGCGCGGCATGACGACGTTCGCGTACCACCAGTTCACCCACGCCGCCTTCGGACCGCAGTGGACGAGCACCCTGCACGACACGTACCGGGCCGCGGCGGCCTCGTGACCCGCGGGCGCCGCCGGGCCGACCGGCCGGGTGGCGCCCCCCCCCCGCGGATCGCGGATCGCGGATCGCGGATCGCGGATCAGGCGAGCGGCAGCTCCATCTCGAGGTCCCGCTGCGCGCGGTCCAGGGCGTACGGCACGCTGCGGCCCGTGAGGCGGAAGCCGCGGCGCTCGTAGTAGGCGCGGGCGCGGGGGTTGTCCTCGTGCACCTCGAGGCGGAGGGCCGTCGCGCCCGGCCGCTCGCGGGCCCACGCCACGACGGCGTCGAGGAGCAGGTCCGCGACCCCGGCGACGCGACCGCGGGCCTCCGGCGTGATGTAGACGCTCACGAGCATGACGACGGCGCGATCGGTCGTGACGAACGCGTTCATCGCGCCGAGCCAGCGGCCGGTGCCGCGGTCGACGGCCGCGTACGCGGTCGATCCCGGCTGCGAGGGGCGCTCCGCGCGGGCCCGCCACTGGGCGTCGGTGAGCCCGCGCGCCGTCTCCAGCGTCTCGAGGTACGCGAGCGGGGTGTCCTCCAGCATCTCCAGCCGGAGGGTGCGGTACTCGCGCCAGTCCTCGGGGAGGATCCGGTGGACGACGGGGTCGAGCCCGCTCACACCAGCTGCCCGTTCACGTGCAGGTCGCCCGCGGGGAACGCGTCCGCGGCCGCGGTGACGGGGAGCATCAGCCAGCCGTGGTCCTGGTGCACGACCTCGGCCGCGCCGAGGAGGGTGAATCCGTTGTAGTGGCCGGTGCGCCCGGGGAGCGGGACCCAGCCGTGGCGCTCGTAGTAGCCGGTCGTGCCCTCGCCCGTCTCCAGGAGGCCGAAGGGGACGGCGAGGCGGGCGAGGGCGCCGCGGATGCCGTCGGCCAGCAGCGTGCCGAGGCCCTGCCCCTGCCGGTCGGGGTGCACGGCCACCATCCCGGTGGACCCGACGAGCAGGTCGCGGGCCGGATCGCCGGCGCCGGCGCCGGCGCCGTCGCCCGTGCCCACGAACATGCGGCGGATCCCGGCGTGCGCCACCAGCTCGTCGCCGTCGTGCGCGAGGACCCGCAGCTCGGGCTGCGCGCCCGCCCAGCTGCGCGACCCCGCGTAGCCCTCGCGGAAGTCGGGGAACGCGCGTGCGAGGAGCGCGGCGATCGCGACGTGGTCGGCGACGGCGAGCTCGCCCTCGCGGACGACGGAGAGGCGGGGTCCCATGGACCGAGCGTATCGGCCGGTCGCGGCGTGTCCGGGCCCCGTCCGCGGCCCGGTCGCGCGGCCCGCCCGCCCGTAGGGTGGACGGCATGACCACCCCTCCGTCCGTGTGGCAGGACAAGCTCGGCCGCCTCTCCATCCGCTGCGTGCAGGTCCTCGCGGTCCTCGTGGTCGCCATCGCGATCGTCTACGCCGCCATCTCGCTCAAGCTCGTCGTGATCCCGGTGATCATCGCGCTGATCCTCGCGTGCGCCGTCCGCCCGATGGTGCAGTGGATGGAGCGCCGCGGCGTGCCCGACGCGCTCGCCGCGGTCATCGCGCTCCTGACGGGCCTCGTGCTCTTCGGCGGCGCGATCACGCTCGTCGTGTTCGGCGTGCAGAACCAGTGGCCGACCCTCGTGAAGGCCACCAGCGAGGGCGTCGACCAGCTGCAGGGCTTCATCGAGGAGGGCGGGCTGCCGATCGACACGGCGCAGATCGACTCCTTCCGCCAGTCCGCCGTCGACTTCCTCACCAGCAGCCAGTTCGGCTCCGGCGCCATCGCGGGCGTCTCCGCGGCGGCCGAGGTCGTGACGGGCGCCGTGCTCGGCCTCGTCGTCTTCTTCTACTTCGTGAAGGACGGGCCGCGCATCTGGGCCTTCCTCATCCGCCCGTTCCGCGGTCGCGGCCGCAAGCGCGCGGTCCGCGTCGGCCACGAGGGCGCCCGGGTCCTCGGCGGGTACATCCGCGGCACGGCGACCGTCGCGCTCGTCGACACCGTCTTCATCGGCGCGGGCCTCGTCATCCTCGGCGTGCCGCTGGCGCTGCCGCTCGCGCTCGTCGTCTTCATCGGCGCGTTCGTGCCGATCGTCGGCGCGACCGTCGCGGGCATCCTCGCGGCGCTCGTCGCGCTCGTCACCAACGACCTCACGACGGCCCTCATCGTCGTCGGCATCGTGGTGCTCGTGAACCAGCTCGAGGGCAACCTGCTGCAGCCGGTCGTGCTCGGCAACGCCCTCAAGCTGCACGGCCTCGTCGTGCTGCTCGCGCTGACCGCGGGCACCATCCTCGGCGGCATCATCGGCGCCATCCTCTCGGTGCCCCTCACCGCCGTCGCCTGGACGACGTGGAAGATCGTGATGGAGCCGGACGAGGCGGAACCGGATCCGCACGCGTCGTCCCCGGTGGAACCCGTGAAGCGGGCCGCGCGTGGCCTCACGGCGAAGCTCACGGGCCGCTCCTCCGGCCCCGCGTCGACCGTGCGGGCCGACCGATGAGCGCCACCGGCGCCGCGTCGAGCCTCCAGCGCAAGCCCGGCTTCGCCATCGCCGCGCGCCTCGGGCACGCGGTCAACGGCCTGCTCCACCTCCTCATCGGCGTCATCGCGTTCCGCCTCGCCACGGGCGGCGGCGGCGGCGAGGCCGACCAGTCGGGCGCGCTCGGGTCCATCGCCGGGTCGCCCGGCGGCCGGGTGCTCCTCTGGGTCGTCGTCGTCGGGCTCGTCGGGCTCGGTCTCTGGCAGCTCGTCGAGACCGTCCTCGCCCGCGAGGAGGACGCCGCGCGCACCTGGGCGGCGCGCGCGAAGGAGCTGGGCAAGGCCGTCGCGTACCTGGCCGTCGCGGCCACCGCGCTGCGCTTCGCCATGGGCGGGTCCAGCGACTCGTCCGAGCAGACCCAGTCCCTCAGCGCCCGGCTCCTCGAGGCCCCCGGCGGCGTGGCGCTGCTCGTGGTCCTCGGCCTCGCCGTGATCGCGGTGGGCGCGTACTTCGGCTTCAAGGGCGCGACGAAGCGCTTCCAGGAGGACATCTCGGTGCCGTCGGGCTCCCTCGGCCGCGGGATCACCGCGCTCGGGGTCGCCGGGTACGTCGCCAAGGGCGTCGCGCTCGTCGCGGTCGGCGTGCTGTTCGTCGTGGGCGCGGTCACGGCCGACCCCAGCAGGGCCACGGGCCTCGACGGGGCGCTGCAGTCGCTCGCCGGGCTGCCCGCGGGCGTCGCCGTCCTGGCGGTGACGGGCCTCGGCCTCATCGCGTACGGCCTGTACTGCGGGGCCCGCGCGCGCTACGCGAAGCTGTGACGGCGCGTCCGGTCACGGGCCTCGGCGGCGTGCGGCCGGACGAGGTCCATGTCGTCCGCGTGTTCGCGAACGCCGAGGGGCGCCACGGCAACCAGCTCGGGATCGTGCTCGCGTCGCCGCGCACCGACGGTCGGGAGCCCGCGATCGCACGGGCGCTCGGCTTCAGCGAGACCGTGTTCGTCGACGCGGTCGACGCCCCCGACGCGGAACCCCGCGGCGCCGCGATCCGCATCCTCACGCCCGCCCGGGAGCTGCCCTTCGCCGGGCACCCGACCGTCGGCACAGCCTGGTGGCTGGCGTCGCGCGGCGTGACGATCGACCACCTGCGGGTGCCGGCCGGCACCGTCCGCGTGGACCGCTCCGGCGACGACGTGCGGGTGACCGCGGATCCGGCGTGGGGCCCGGAGTTCGCGTGGCACCCCGTGCGATCCGTCGCCGAGCTCCTCGCCCTCGACCTGCCGGCGCTGGCCGAGACCTCGGGCGTCGAGCACCTCTACGCCTGGGCGTGGATCGACGAGGCCGCGGGCGCCATCCGGTCGCGCATGTCCGCTCCCGCGCTCGGGGTCCCCGAGGACGAGGCGACGGGATCCGCCGCCCTCCGCATCACCGCGCACCTGGGCCGCGACCTCCGCATCACGCAGGGCCGCGGCAGCGAGCTGGCGACCCGGCTGCGCGACGACGGCCGCGCGGAGGTCGGCGGGCGGACGGTCGCGGACCGGGTGATCCCGCTGCCCTGACGGTCGCGCCTGCTCGAGGTCGGCAGGGGGCTGGACCCTCGCCACCGGAGGGCGTCCGAGGTCCACTGCCGTCAGATCGAGGTCCGCCGTGCCGCGCCGTGCACGACGCGCCATGGCCACGGATCCCACGGGATGCGAACGTCTGCAGAGCGTCACACCCTTCAAGATGCGCAGGAACGGCGAGCGGTCCTGCGCGAAGTCGTAGCTCCACCGCCGGGCCGCGGCGCAGCGGTCCACAGCTGCGCGGCTAGGCGGCGCCGCCGTCCGCCGCGTCCTCGCCCACCGGCTCCTCCCGCGGGATGACGAGGATCTCGGAGATCCGACGCCGGTCGAGCGCCGTCACCTGCAGCGTGACGCCGTCGACCTCGACCGTGTCGCCCACCTGGGCGAGCCGTCCGAGGTTCTCGATGACGAAGCCCGCGACCGTGTCCGACGCGGAGTCGGGGAGCCTCACGCCCGTCGCCTCCTCGAAGTCCTGGAAGTTGAGGCGGCCGTCGATGGTGCCGCCGTCCTCCGCGAGGTCGCGCGCGGCGGAGTCGGTGTCGTACTCGTCGAAGATCTCGCCCACGACCTCCTCCACGAGGTCCTCGAGCGTGACGATGCCGTCGGTGCCGCCGTACTCGTCCACGATCACGGCGATCTGGTGGCCCTCGGCGCGCATCATCGTGAGCGTCGGGAGCACGCGCGCGGTCGCCGGGAGGTAGGGGATCGGGCGGAGGATCTCGGACACGGGCCGGTCGGGGTCCGCCGCGATCGCCTGGTACAGGTCGCGCACGTGGACGAAGCCGATGACGTCGTCGATGCTCTTGTCCATCACGGGATAGCGCGAGTACGGCCGGTCCTGCACGTCGAGGCCCGCCTCGCGGACGGTGCCGGTGCCGTCGAGCGCGGCGATCTCGGGCCGCGGCTTCATGACCTCGCTGAGCTGGCGGTGGCGGAGGGAGAGCACGTCGTCGAGGATCCGGCGCTCGTCGTCCGGGAGGCCCTCGTGGCTGGAGACGATGTCGCGGAGCTCCTCCTCGCTCATCTCCTCGCCGGTCTTGTCCGGGTCGCCGCCGAGGATGCGGACCACCAGGTTCGTCGACACGGACAGCAGCCAGATCACCGGCCGCATGAGGATCGCGAAGCCGTTGAGGACGGGCGCGACGCCGTACGCGAAGGCGGCGTTCCGCTGGATGGCGAGGCGCTTGGGCGCCAGCTCGCCGAGGACCAGCGACAGGTACGCGATCACGAGGGTGAGCGCCAGCGTCGCGATGGTCGAGGCGAGCTGCTCGTCGAGGCCCCACGTCACGAACAGCGGGGCGACCGACGGCGCGATGGACGCGGCGCCGTACGCGGCGGACGCGAAGCCCGCCACGGTGACGCCGATCTGCACCGCGGCGAGGAAGGTGTTGGGGTTCCGGGCGAGCGCGGCGACCTTCTCGCCGCGGCGGCCGCGGGCGGCGAGCGCGTTGAGCTGGCCTTCGCGGAGGGTGACGAGCGCCATCTCGGCCGCGGCGAACACGCCGCCGACGAGGACGAACACGACGACCAGGACGATGTTGAGGAGGAGGTCGCCGTTCACGAGCGGGTGCCGGTCGAGGCGGTGCCGGCCGAGGCGGTGGCGGGGATCCCGTGGACGGGAGCGGTGGCGCGGAGGGTGCGGGGCGTGCCCGGGGTCGTCCGGGCGCCGGGACTGTGGCTGTCGGGAGCAGGCTCCCGTGCGGTTCTGTGCATGGATGGAGGGTAGCGGAGCAGGGTGGGGAAATAGGCGGGCCGACGTCCGTGCCCTAGCGTCGGGAGGATGGACCAGCAGTGGATCGGATCCTGGGGCTGGCTCGCCCTCGCGCTCGTCAACGCCGGCCTCGCGGAGCAGAAGGGCCGGTCGAGGTGGACCTGGTTCCTCGTCTCGCTGCCGCTCGGGCCGATCGCGACGTTCTTCATCGTGACGTGGGAGCGGGCTCCCGCGCGGCCCGTCCGGACGCCGGAGGAGGGGCCGACGAACGGGCTGCTCGCCGTGGGGATCGGCCTCGCGGCCCTGGCGGTCGTCAGCGCCGTGGTGGCGGCGATCGGCGGCGACGCCGACGGGCAGGTGCTCGCGGGCGGCAACGGCAGCGACACCGGCCTGTGGGTGCTCGCGGGCGCGCTCGCCGTGGTGGCCGCGGTCTCCCTGGTGCTCCACGTGCTCGCGCATCGGCGGTGGGCGGCGCTGCGGTCGGCCCCGACGGAGGCGGACGGGTCGCGCTGACGCGTCATCCCGGCTGCGCCCCTCAGCCGCGCAGCCGCGGATAGGCGGCGAGCGTCGGCGCGTGGCGCGCGCTCGTGAGGAGGAATCGGTCGGCCAGGCCGCGCACCGGCCGCGACGCGGCGACCCGCACGGCGCCGCGCATCGCCCTCTGCCCGAGCGCCGACGACGGGTGGCTGAGGCGTGCCCCGCCCGGCGGGAGCCCCTGCGCGCTGTCGGCGTACCGCCGCAGCTGCGCCTCGTAGCGCGCGAACGCGGCCGCGAAGGTGTCCGCGGGATCGGAGAGCGCGCGTCCCAGCTCGCCCGCGAGCACGTGGGCGGCGACGAGGGAGAGGGTCGTGCCCATGCCCGTGGGGCCCGATCCCCAGGCCGCGTCGCCCAGGAGCGCGATGCGTCCCTTCGACCACGTGGACACGATCACCTGCTCCATGCGCTGCGTGTAGAACTCGTCCGGTCGGGCCTGGAATCCGTCGAGGATCCGCTCGACCTGCCAGCCCGTGTCGCGGAAGCGCGCGCGGAGCACGGTCATCTGCGCCGCGAACGGCAGCTGCTCGAACCCGGACGGCTCCGACTCGAACGACAGGCTGGCGCGGATCGTGCCCTCGTCGTCCGGTCGGATGGTGGCGTTCCGCGCGCGGCGTCCCGTGAGGAAGTCCCAGTAGCCGGTGTCGCCGGGGAGCCGGTCGATCGTCCCGTAGGCGATGCTCACGCCGTGGTCGCGGAGCGTGGTCTCCTCGGCGAAGGCCAGCCGGCGCGTGCGGGAGCTGCGGCCCTCGGCGACGAGCAGGAGGTCGTAGCGCTCCCGGGATCCGCTCGCGAGCTCCACGTCGACCCCGGTGGCGTCCTGCCGCGCACCCGTGACGAAGTCGCCGTAGCGGAGCGCGACGTCGTCCCGGACGAGGTCGACGAGGATCCCCGCGAACCGGCCACGTAGGATCTCCACCTCCGCCGTCGGCCCGTCCTCGCCCTCGGCGCGCGGGAACGTGGCGAGGACGCGCCCCTCCTCGTCGACGAAGCGGGTCCCGTCCTCGCCCGTGAGGTTCGCCATGACGACGTCCTCGATGCCCATGCGCCGGAGGACGTCGCGACCGAGGCCGCGCACGTCGATGTTCTGGCCCGCCTGGCGCGGCGCGGCCGAGCGCTCGAGCAGGGTCACGTCGAAGCCCTCGCGGTGCAGGCCCCAGGCGAGCGCCGGTCCGGCGATGCTGGCTCCCGTGACGAGGACCCTCGGGCGGAGGTGGGTGGTGTCGGCCATGCGGTGGTCTCCTCGTGTCGTCGAGCGGATGCGCGATGCCGCGTCCGAGTAGACTCTATGACGTAGATGCTTCATGGTGAAGCAATCGGGTCGACTCGGAGGATCACGACATGTCCCACACCATCGCGGTCCCGGGCGACCGCTCCGAGGTGCTGGAGCGGCTCCGGGACTACACGACCGCGTTCGACGAGTCGGTGCGGCAGCTCGCCGCGGCGCTCGGGCTGCCGACCACCGACACGACGGCGCTCGCCGAGGTGATCTGGGCCGAGACCGCCGACCGGGCGCTGTCGCCGGCCCGCCTGTCGGAACGGCTGCACCTGACGTCGGGGGCCACGACCGCGCTCATCAACCGGCTCGAGGGCGGCGGCCACCTCGAGCGGAGCCGGGAGAGCGCCGACCGGAGGGTGGTCACGCTGCGGTCGAGCGCCGCGACCCGGACGCGCGTGATGGCGATGCTCCAGGGTGCGCAGGCCGACGTCGACCGGGCGCTCGACGGGTTCACCGCCGACCAGCTCCGCACGGCGGCGGAGGTGGTGCGGGCTATCACGGACGGCACCGCGGCGGGGACGCGCGGCATGGGAGGCGACGGCGCGACCCGGAGCTGAGGGGCGGTGGTCCGGTCAGCCTGCGGCGACGCAGGGGCTGTCGCAACCCTCCCTCGCCGCTGCCGCTGCCGCTGCCGCTGCCGCTGCCGCTGCCGCCGACGCCGCCGCCTCCGCCCGCTCGAGCAGCGACACGTGCAGGTAGCCGGCGTATCCGCCGGGCGTCCGGCCGTCGCGCCGGCCGGAGGTCAGCACCTCGCCGGCAGCGGAGGCGGTGACCGTGACGCCGAGGAGGCGGAGCCGGGCGACCAGGTCGACGTCCTCGTGCTCCGCCAGCGCCGGGAAGCCGCCCGCCCGCACGTAGGCGTCGGCGCGCACGCCGAGGTTCGCGCCGTGCACGTGCCCGTTCGCGTGCCCGGGCACCCGCGTCGCGCGCCAGGCGGCGACCTGCGCGGGGCTCAGGGCGTCGAGCTCCGGGCGGACGGTGCCGACGACGACGTCCGTGCCCGCGTCGGCGAGGTCGAGCTGGCTGGTGATCCAGGCGCTGGGCACGACGCTGTCGGCGTCGGTGCACGCGATCCACAGCCGGTCGCGCGTACCGTCCCAGGCGGCGAGCGCCGCGGAGGCGCCGCGGGCGCGGGCGGCGCCCACGCGGCCGTCCCGGCCCTCGATGACCTCCACCCCGGCGGCGCGCGCGACGGACGCCGTGGCGTCGTGGCAGTCGTCGGCGACGAGGATCACGTCGACGCGGATCCCGCGCGCCCGGGCCCGCGCCGCGGCGACCTCCACCGACGCGAGGCAGCGCCCCACGAGGTCCTCCTCGTCCCGCGCCGGGATGACCACCGCGACGGCCTGGACGGCGCGCGCCGTCCCCGTCCGCGCGTCCGGGACCCCGCTCGCGAGGCCGGTCACCGGAGCCCCGTGCGTGCCGCGACCGAGCGGGGATCGGCGGCCAGCACCTCGAGCAGGAAGTCGTCCTCCTCGTGCCGGAGGATGCGCGTCAGCCCGGGGACCGTGGCGAGCCGCGCGTGCACCTCGTCGCCGGACCGGCGGAAGTCGCCCTCGGGGTGCCGCCAGTGGCAGGCGACGAGGGTGCCGGATGCGCCGAGGACCCCGGGCAGGGCGGCGAGGACGCGGTCGAGGGCGGCGTCATCGAGGTAGTACCCGACCTCGCTCATCACGACGAGGTCGAAGGCGCCCTCCGGCCAGTCGGCGCCGACGTCGCGCACCTCCACCTGCACGTGCCGCGCGTCGGCGAGGCGCGCCCGGGCCCGCGCGACGGCCGTCGGCGCGACGTCGACCGCCAGCAGCGCGTCCACGCGCTCGGCGAGGCCCGCGGTCGTCACCCCGATGGAGCACCCGATCTCGAGCGCCCGCCCGTACCGCTCGTCGGGGAGGGCGGCGAGGGTCGCGAGGCGCTTGCGGCGCTCGTACCAGCGGGTGGTGACGCGCCACGGGTCGGCGTCGCGGACGTAGGCGGCGTCGAAGCGGGCGGCGACGGCGTCGGCGTCGGTGTCGGTGTCGGTGTCGGTGACGGCGGTCGAGGGCGCGGCCGGGGGTGCGGGCGTCGGCACGATGAGGACCTCCCGGTCCCGGTCCGCGTTCCGCAGATACCCCGCCTGCAGCACCGCGCGGTCCTCGGGTGCGGGGGAGAGCGGGCGCACCTGGCTCGCGTGCGCCGCGACCGCCGCGCGCTTGGCGGTCCGCGTCGCCGCGTCCAGCGGAAGCGCCCGGAGGTCGGCCCAGGGGACGCGCGGGTCGTCGGGCGTCGCCCAGTGCCACATCCACACGGGGTACTCCACCAGCCGGATCCCGCGCTCGACCGGCAGGCCCGCCACCAGCTCCGCCACGACCTCGCCGACGACGCGGTGGTCGCGATGGCCGTCGCCCCGCCAGGGCGCGGCGACCCAGGTGCCGGGTGCCGCGTCGTCGAGCAGCGCGGCGAGGTCGGCGCGCACCGCCTCGCGGCGCTCGCGGACCCGGCCGTCGGGGTGCTCGAGCAGGGACAGCGCGCTGCCGGGCGCCACGGCGTCGAGGGCGGTGCGGGCCTCGACCCGCCGGACGGCCGCGATCGCCTCGGGCGACCGCGTGGGCGATCCCGGGTGCGACGCCGCCCCGTCGGTCACGATGGCGAGGCGCACGGGCACCCCCCGGGCGTGCGCGGCGGCGAGCAGCCCGGCCGCGCCGATCGACTCGTCGTCCGCGTGCGCGGACACGACCAGGAGGCCGGCCATCCCGTCGAGGTCGACGCGGGCGACGGCGTCCCAGCGGGGATCCGCGGCCCAGGCGTCGGCGTCCGTCCCGGGGTCCCGCGCGTCGAACGCGATGCGCGGAGCGCCGTCCGCGTCCGCCGCGGACGCCGCGCGTCCTGCCGCCTCCGCGAGCGCCCCGCCCAGCGAGGCGTCGTCGCGCTCCGCGTGGTGCTGCCGCACGTAGAGCCCGAGGTCGGCGACGCGCTTGGCGTGCTCCGGATCCTGCGCGAGGGGCGCGGGCCCGAGGGCGTGCGCGGTCCGCGTGAGCGCCTCCTCGACCGCGCGCGCCACGACGGCGCGCACCCGCTTGGCGAGCAGCCGTCCGGCCTCGCCCTCCGCGAGCCCGCCGTCGACCAGCGCCGCGGCCTCGGCGAGGGACGCGCGCGCGCCGTCGAGGGCCGCGTCCACGGCGCCGAGGTGCATGAGCAGCAGCCGGTCGGCCCCGGGGCGGGAGGCGGCGCCGAGCAGGGTGCGCGCGAGGCCGACCGCTCCGCCGTACCAGCAGGCGGCGACCCCGATCCCGCCCCAGTGGAACCCCGGACGCTCCAGGTACCAGCCGGGATCCCCGACGCGCCGGGCGGGCACGCCCGCCAGGCGCAGCGGTCCGCTCGGCACCTCCGTGAGCCCGCGGGCCGCCCACGCATCGGGCACGACCTCCACGCCGGGCCGGCGGAGGTCGACCGCGTAGAGCCCGCGCGTCCCGTCCGCGACGGCCGCCGTGATCAGCGCGTGCGTCAGCGACCCGGCGAGCGAGCACCACGGCTTCGTCCCCGTGAGCAGCACCCGGTCCGGTCCTGCGGCGGCGTCGGCCTCCGCGCGGAGCGGATCCCCGCCGCCCTCGGCCGCGAACACGCCCCACGTCGCCGCGGGGTCGCGCCGGTCGATCGCGCGGGCGACGACCGCCCCGCCGGTCGCAGCGCGCTCCTGGTCGAGGATCGCCAGCGCGTCGAGGTGCGGCTCGACGGTCCGCGCGAGGCCGAGGTCGGCCGCCGCGAGGGTCGCGAGGGCCTCCCAGAGGTCGCGGGTGCGTCCATCGCCGGGGCGGGCGCCGTCGTCGCCGAGGGCGACCGCGAGCGCGAGGGCCCGCTCCGTGGGCCAGGTCGGCTGCACCGGGCATGCGGCGAGCGCCTCCAGGACCCGCGCGACGGCCGCGCCGGGGGCGTCCTGCGCGGGCGACACGGCGCCGGCCGCGAGGCGGACGCGCGCCGGGGCGCGGATGGCGGCAGGGGAGGGGACGGGCTGGGGACCGGAAGGCACGGGAGGGGGAGCCACTTCGTCAAGGGGATTGACCGGACGGGATCCGGCCTGCTCCTCGAACCTACAAGCGTCGGAGCGCCGTCGCCCACCGCGGATGCGGGTTCGCAGGCCGGCGACGCTCCGCGCGCGGATCCCCCGGCCGGGGCGATGTGCGACCCTGGCGGCAGTGCCGGGGCGCGATCCGCACCGGGCACGCATCCAGGAGGGGACCACCATGCAGGACCGCACCGACGAGCACGGCGACGCGCACGCCCCGGAGCCGACGGCGACGAGCCCGTCCGAGGCGCAGGCCCCCGACGCGCCCGACCCCGACGCGCACGCCCCCGAGGCGCAGGACCCCGACGCGCACGCCCCCGAGGCGGTCGAGGAGTTCGAGCGCCTGGCAGTGCTGCGCATGGGCGGGGAGGACCTCGAGGGCGCCCTCGACGGGCTGCCCGGCGAGGAGGCCCGCGACGTCGCCGAGGTCGCGATCGACCGCGTCGTCCGCAGCTACGAGGACCTGTAGGGGCCCCGCGGCTACCGGCCAGTCAGCCGCGCGATGAGCTCGCGGTACCGCTCGGCCGTCCGCTCGACGATCTCCTGCGGCAGCACCGGCGGCGTGCCGGTCCTGTCCCAGTTCGCGCTGAGCCAGTCGCGCACGATCTGCTTGTCGAAGCTGTCGGTGCGGTTGCCGGTCGCGTAGGCCTCGGCGTCCCAGTACCTGGACGAGTCGCTCGTGAGCACCTCGTCGGCCAGCGTCGTGGTCCCGGTGCGCGGGTCGATGCCGAACTCGAGCTTCGTGTCGGCGAGGATCACGCCGCGCTCCTCGGCCACGGCCGCCGCGCGGCGGTAGACGTCGAGGGAGAGGTCGCGCAGCCGGGCCGCCTCCTCGTGGCCGACGAGCTCCTCGGTGCGCGCGAAGGTGATGTTCTCGTCGTGCTGGCCCTGCGGCGCCTTCCAGGCGGGCGTGTAGATCGGCTCCGGGAGCCGGTCGCCCTGCTGCAGCCCGGCCGGGAGCGGGATGCCGCACACGGTGCCGTGCTCCCGGTACTCCTCCCAGCCGGATCCGGCGAGGTAGCCGCGCACCACGCACTCGATGGGCAGCATCTCGAGCACCCGGCACAGCATCGAGCGGCCCCGCACGGGCTCCGGGATGCCGATGCGGTCGAGCGTCGCCGCGTCGACGAGGTGGTTCGGCACGTCGAGGCGGTCGAACCACCAGAGGCTGAGCTGCGTGAGGAGCTCGCCCTTGCCGGGGATGCCCGGCTCGAGCGCGAAGTCGTAGGCGCTCACGCGGTCCGTCGCGACGACGAGCACGTGCGGCTCGCCCTCGAGCGCCCGGTCCTCCGTGTCGTCGATCCGCGGGCTGAACAGCTCGCGCACCTTGCCCGAGTAGGCGTGCTCCCAGCCCGGCAGCTCCCAGTCGGAGGCGTGACCGGCGGGGACGGCGCCCGCGGGGGTCGCGGCGCTCACCGGATCACCTGCGCCGCGATGTCGGTGCGGTGCTGCGACCCGTCGAGCGAGATGCGCCCCACGGCCTCGTACACCCGCGATCGCGCCTCCTCGAAGCCGGCGCCGGTCGCGACGACGCTCAGCACCCGGCCGCCCGTGGCGACGAGCCCGGCGTCCGACGCGGTGGTGGCGGCGTGGGCCACGCTCACGCCCTCGACGCGCTCGGCGTCCTCGAGGCCCGTGATGACGCGTCCCGTCCGCGGCGACTCCGGGTAGCCCTCGCTCGCGAGGACGACCGTGACGGCGACCTCGTCGGAGAACTCGGGGCGCGGCACGCCGCCGAGCTCGCCGGAGGCCGCGGCGAGCAGCAGCTGCGAGAGCGGCGTGACGAGGCGGGGCAGCACGACCTGCGTCTCCGGGTCCCCGAAGCGCGCGTTGAACTCGATGACCCGGATCCCGTCCGAGGTGAGGATGAGGCCGCAGTAGAGCAGGCCGATGAACGGCGTCTGCTCCGCGGCGAGCCGGCGCACGGTCGGGAGCGCGATGGTGTCGATGACCTCGTCGACGAAGCCGGCGGGCAGCCACGGCAGCGGCGAGTAGGCGCCCATGCCGCCGGTGTTCGGTCCCGCGTCGCCGTCGCCGAGGCGCTTGTAGTCCTGCGCGGGGGAGAGGGGGAGCACGTCGTGCCCGTCCGCGAGGAGGAACAGCGACACCTCCTGCCCGGCGAGGAACTCCTCGACGAGCACGGTGCCCTGGTCGAGGTAGTGGCGGGCGTGCTGCAGGGCGAGGGTGCGGTCGGCGGTGACCAGCACGCCCTTCCCGGCGGCGAGGCCGTCGGCCTTGATGACGTACGGCGCGCCGTACTCGTCGAGCGCCGCCTCGACCTCGTCGAGGGTGCCCGCCTGGGCGGCGCGGCCCGTGGGGACGCCGGCCTCCTCCATCACGCGCTTCGCGAACGTCTTGGACCCCTCGAGCGCGGCGGCGGCCCGACCCGGCCCGAACACGGGGACGCCGCGGGTGCGCAGCGCGTCGGCGACCCCGGCGACCAGCGGCGCCTCGGGGCCGACGACCACGAGCTCGAAGCCCTCGCCGAGGGCGTGCTCCGCGACGACCACCGGGTCCTCGATGTCCATCTGCACGACGCGCACGACGCGGGCGATGCCGGCGTTGCCGGGGGCCGCGACGATGTCGTGCCCGGTGTCCTCGCGGAGCAGGGCCGTGACGATGGCGTGCTCGCGCGCACCGGAACCGAGTACCAGGATCTTCACGCCCCCACCCTATCGACGGAGGGCCCGCCGACCCCGGCATGCGGCGGCGTCCGCGGCGGGCGGCGGGCTCCGTCCGGGGGAGCGCCGGCGGCGGACGGGAGGCCGACCCGCCGCGGGAACGGGTCGGGTCGGCTCCCTGCCTCGTCCGGCGTTCTTCGGGTCCGCCGGGAGGCTCGTCGTCCGGGCCCTCCCGGCGCCGGGGAGGCGCGGGAGGGAGGACGTCCTGCCGTGCCGGGCGGGTCGTGTCACCTCCCGGCACTTCCATACACGGTAATGGATGTCCCCCTAAATGCGGACACGACGCACCGCCCCACTTGGAGGGGTGCCGCGCGGGCCGCCGGGCCTCCGCGCCCGCGTCGCTCTGGCATCCTGGGGGCATGGCCAAGGCGCGCATCCACCCCACCGTCGGACAGCCCGCCGTGCGGCGGGCGCTCGCCGAGGGGCAGGACGCCGACCGCGAGACGCGGGCCACGGCGGTCCGGTTCCTGCTGCAGTCGCTGGCCGACCTCGCCCCCGGCGGCACGGTCGAGGTGCGGGTGCCGCCCTTCGGCGCCGTGCAGTGCATCGAGGGCCCGGGCCACACGCGCGGCACGCCCCCGAACGTGATCGAGACCGACCCGGCCACCTGGATCGCGCTCGCCACCGGCGGCACGAGCTGGGACGCGGGCGTGGAGGCCGGCGCCGTGCGCGCCTCGGGGCTCCGCGCGGATCTGCGCGGCCTCCTCCCCGTGCCCTGGCAGCTGCCCGCCGACCGCTGAGCCTGCCGACCGCTGGGCCGTGGACCGCGGGGCGCCGGATCGCGGCGCGTCCGACGACCTGACGCGCGCCTGAGCGCCGGGCTCTCCGTTCGCCGCCGGTCCATGGCCCGGGGGAGAATGGACGCATGACCGACGCCCGACCCCAGCCCGACGACGAGCGCCGCACCGAGGTCCTCGTGCGGCGGTCCCCCCGCTACTTCCGCTTCATGGGCGTCGGCGCCGTGCTCGGCCTCATCGTCGCGATGGTGCTCACGCTGACGTTCCCGCCGAACCCGGAGTTCTCCGAGGCCCAGGTGCTGGCGTTCCTGGCGCTGTTCGCCGTCGTCCTCTTCGGCGGGATCGCCGCGCTCCTCGCGCTGGCCCTCGACCGCGCGGCCTCGCGCCGCTCCCGCGTGCTCACCGCCGAGCGCGAGCGCGGCGAGCCCGGCGCCTGACCGGGCCGGGCGCCTGACCGGGCCGGGCGCCTGACCGAGCCGGGCGTCTGACCGAGCCGGGCGTCTGACCGAGCCCGGGCGTCTGACCGAGCCCGGCGTCTGACCGAGCCCGGCGTCATGGCTTGCCGGCACCGGACGCCGATCCGGCGATCACCACGCAGCACCCCGCGTCGGGCGCCGCGAGCCGTGCCAGGACCGGCACCGCTCCGGTCAGCTGAGCTGCGTGCGCTCCAGCCACGAGAGGTACTCCGGCGTGACGTTGCCGGTGATGTACTCGCCCGTGAAGCAGCTCATCTCGAGGTCCTCGACGCCGGTCGAGCCCTCGATGATGGCGTCGCGCATGTCCGCGACCTCCTGGTAGATGAGGTGGTTGGCCCCGAGCTCCTGCGCGATCTCGGGGATCCTGCGCCCGTGGGCGATGAGCTCCTCGCGCGACGGCATGTTGATGCCGTAGACGTGCGGGTAGCGCACCGGGGGAGCCGCCGAGGTGAAGGTCACCTTGTTCGCCCCGGCCTGCCGGGCCATCGTCACGATCTCGCGGCTCGTCGTGCCGCGCACGATGGAGTCGTCGACGATGAGGATGTTCTTGCCCCGGAACTCCGAGCTCATCGCGTTGAGCTTCTGCCGCACCGACTTCTTGCGCTGCGCCTGCCCCGGCATGATGAACGTCCGCCCGACGTAGCGGTTCTTGTAGAAGCCCTCGCGGTACTCGATGCCGAGCGTCTGCGCGACCTGCATGGCCGATGGCCGCGAGGAGTCCGGGATGGGCATGACCACGTCGATGTCGCCCGCCGGGCTGTGCTCGGCGATGGTCGCCGCGAGCCGGTTGCCCATGCGCAGGCGTGCGTCGTACACGCTGATGCCCGACATGACGGAGTCGGGGCGCGCCAGGTACACGAACTCGAAGGCGCAGGGGATGAGGCGCGGCGTCGGGTGGCACTGCCGCGCGTGCATCTCGCCGTCCATGGTGATGAAGACCGCCTCGCCGGGCGCCACGTCGCGCACGATCTCGTAGCCGAGCGACTCCATGACGAGCGACTCGCTCGCCACGACCCACTCCATGCGGCCGCCCGCGAGCTCGCGGCGGCCCAGGGTGAGCGGGCGGATCCCGAACGGGTCACGGAACGCGAGCATGCCGTGCCCCGCGATCATCGCGACGGAGGCGTAGGAGCCCTGGACGCGCTCGTGCACGCGCTCGACGGCGGTGAACACCTGCTCGGGATCGAGCGCGAGGCCCGACACCTGCGACTGCAGCTCGTGCGCGAGGACGTTGACGAGCAGCTCGGTGTCGGAGCTCGTGTTGGTGTGGCGGCGGTCGACGTGGAAGAGCTCCTGCGCCAGCTCCCGCGTGTTCGTCAGGTTGCCGTTGTGGACGAGGACGATGCCGTACGGCGCGTTCACGTAGAAGGGCTGGGCCTCGTCCTCGTCGGCGGCGCTGCCCCGGGTCGCGTACCGCACGTGCCCGAGGCCCATGGTGCCGAGCAGCGCGCGCATGTCGCGGGTGCGGAAGGCCTCGCGGACCTGGCCGCTGAGCTTCTTCACATGGAAGGTGTTGCCCTCCGCCGTGGCGATGCCGGTGGAGTCCTGACCGCGGTGCTGCAGGAGCAGGAGGCTGTCGTAGACGAGTTGGTTGACGGGTTCGGACGATACGACGCCGACGATGCCGCACATGCTTCGGCTGACTCCTGAAGAGTAGAAGAGGTGGGGGAGCGGCCAGTCTCCCACACGGGAGCGGGGCGGTCGGCCGGTACTCTGTCCCGGTGACCACCAAGAGCTCGTATGCAGAGGCCGGCGTCGACACGGAGGCCGGCGATCTCGCGGTCCAGCTGATGAAGGACGCGGTGTCGCGCACCCACGGCCCCGAGGTCATCGGCGGGTTCGGCGGCTTCGCCGGGCTGTTCGACGCGAGCGCCCTCACGCGCTTCCGCCACCCGCTCCTCGCCACCTCCACGGACGGCGTGGGCACGAAGGTCGCCATCGCCCAGGCGATCGACAAGCACGACACCATCGGGCAGGACCTGGTGGGCATGGTCGTCGACGACATCGTCGTGGTCGGCGCCCGGCCCCTCTTCATGACGGACTACATCGCGTGCGGCCGCGTCGTGCCGGCCCGCATCGCCGACATCGTCGCCAGCATCGCCCGCGCCTGCTCGGACACCGGCACCGCGCTCGTCGGCGGGGAGACGGCCGAGCATCCCGGCCTCCTCGGACCGGACGACTACGACGTCGCGGGTGCCGCGGTCGGCGCCGTCGAGGCCGACCGGGTCCTGGGGGCGGAGCGCGTGCGCGACGGCGACGTCGTGCTGGCGCTCGCGTCGAGCGGCCTGCACAGCAACGGCTTCTCGCTCGTCCGCCACATCCTCGCGTCCGCCGGCATCGGCTTCGGCGACACCTCCGCCGAGCTCGGCGGGGTCGTGGGCGAGGTGCTCCTCGAGCCCACCCGCCTCTACACGACGCCCCTGCTCGACGTGCTCGCGCAGCCGGAGCTCGGTCCGGGCGTGCACGCCATCAGCCACGTCACCGGGGGCGGCATCGCCGCCAACCTCGCGCGCGTCCTCCCGCGCGGCTCGTTCAGCGAGCTGGAGCGCTCCACCTGGTCGCCGCCCGCGGTGTTCCGGGCGCTGGCGGGCATCGCCGGCTCGACGCTCGAGAGCGCCGAGGGCACCTGGAACCTCGGCATCGGCATGATCGCCGTCGTCGACGCCGCGGCCGCGGACGGCATCGCGCGCGCGCTGACGGCCGCGGGGATCCCGACGTGGGAGGCGGGGCGCGTGACCGTCGGCGACGCCCCCGTCGGCGCCGGGTTCGAGCAGGGCGCCAAGGGCGTCGACGGCGGGGCCGTGCGGCTCACGGGCGCCTACCGCGCCTGATCCGGCTCCTGCGGCTCGTGCCCGAGCGCCTCGAGCGGTCGGCGCGGGGACGCCTGCGGGCGACCCACCTGCGCCGTGCGCGGACGCCCGGGAGCGCTTCGCCCGCGCGGCGCGCGGATGCACCGGGCGCACGTGAACGGACCCGCCTCACCAGGAGACGGGTCCGATGCGCGGCCGGCGCGAGCCGGCGGCGGGGTCAGGCGCGCTTCTGCTCGTCGCCCGGGACGTAGGCGTCCGGCTCGTCGGCGTACTCGTCCCACTTGGCGGCCTCGGCCGCGTACTGCTCGTCGACCGCCCCGTGGGTGGTCAGCTCGCGCTCCAGCTGGGTGTAGTCCACATTGGGACTGAACGACTTCAGCTCTCGCGCGATCTTGGTGTGCTTAGCTTTTTGACGGCCGCGCCCCATGCGAGACCCCCTCACGACTCAGGCCCCGACGGGCGGTGACAACGCTGGATGCAGCGGACAGGGATTGGAGAAAACCTAGGGGCTACCCTAACATGTGGCCCTCGTCGTCCCGGGCGTGTCCTCCTCGTCCGGACGGCCTGCGGGAGCCGTCCCCGTCGCGGTCCGGAGCGTGGATCCCCGGGAGGCCGGGCGCGGACCCGGGCGTCCCCGGAGCCGCGAATCCGCTGAGACCCCCGCCGCGGCCGAGGGACGGGCCAGCCCCTCCGCCGGACGTCGCGGCGCTCAGCCGGCCCGGGTGGGTGCGGACCTCCCACTGACGAGGGTCGCGCGGAGGCCGGCGCCGTCCGCGGGAACTCGCGGCGCGACCTCCGCGCGGATCCGGATCCTTCGGGTCGATCCGGACGTCATCCGACCGGTCCGGGTGCATCGCCATCGGCGCACGCCGTTCTCCGGTCGACCTGCACGAGCTCTCGGGGGAAGAGTTCGTGCGCTAACGAGTGTACCCGATGTCCCCCTTTTCGAGGACCCTGGGGAGCGAGGGCGTCACCTGCCGCCTCCGCCCGGCGACAGGGGAGGGGAGCCGCGCCGACGGGCGCGGCTCCCCTCGACGGGTGCTCCGGATCAGCTCCGGGCGTCGTCCTGGACGGTCTGCTTCGCGTCCTGGGCGCTGCCCTTCACGTCCTGCGCGGTGGACTGCGCCTCGGACCGGATGGTCTCGGCGGAGTCGGTCGCGGTGCCCTTCACCGCCTCCGCCGCCTGCTGCGCAGGCTCCTTGAGCTCGCCGGCGACGTCCTTGGCCGCGTCGGTCGCCTTCTCCACGAGTGGCTGCGCCTTGTCCTTCACGGTCGAGGCGAGCTCCTTCTCCGTGTCGCTCGCCGGGATCAGCGAGGCGATGACGAGGCCGGCGCCGAACGCGACGAGCCCGAGGCCGAGGGGGTTGCCCCTCGCCCTGGCCTTCGCGCCGCCCGCCGTGCCGGAGACGGCGTCGCCCGCGCTCGCGCGGGCATCGCTCGCGGAGCCGAGGACGCTGTCCTTGACGTTCGAGAAGGCGCCGCGCACCTTCTCGGTCTGGCGCTGGGCCACCTTCGCGGGGGTGACCTTGTCGGCCACCGCGTCCACGTCGACGCTCAGCTCCTCGCGGGTGCGCTCGATGTCGGCGCGGATCTGGTCGGGGTTGTCGCTCATCGGTCTGCCTCGTTCCTCTTCATCGCTTCGGGGATCCTCTTGACGCTCTCGGCCGTGCGGGGGGCGCCCTGCACGGTCTTGAGCTGCTTGCGGCCCTGCAGGTACAGGACCAGGCCGATCACGGCCCAGATCACGGCCACGACGACCGCGGCCCAGGCCAGGTCGTCGAACCAGTAGCCCAGGGCGTACATGAGGGCGACGGAGAGGAAGAGCACGGCCATGACGCCCGCGTAGCCGGCGCCGCCGAGCAGGCCCGCCCCCTTCCCGGCCTTCTTCGCCGAGTCGCCGATCTCCGCCTTGGCGAGGGCGATCTCCTGCCGCATGAGCGTGGAGACGTCCTTCGTCACGTCGCCGAGGAGGTCGCCGAGGCTCGTGGTCGCGGCCTTCTCCTTGGAGGGGGTGTGCCCGTCGCTCATGCTCGTGGCCGATCCGTGGGCTCGCCCGCGCCGAAGGTCCCGGTCAGCGGGTCGACGGGCCGCGTCTCGTCGTACAGGGGCGTGGCGCCCGTCACGTCGTCCGCGTCGTCGTAGGGGCCGACGCCGACCGGGTCGTCCGCGCCGAGCTGGGTCGACGGCAGGTCCGCGGTCGTCGCGGCCGCGGGGGCCGCCGGGGCGACGTACCCGGGTGCGGCGACGCCGGCGGGCGGCGTCGTGGCGCCCGTGGCGCCCGTGGCGCCCGTCGTGCCCGGGGCCTCGGGCCGGGCCTCGTCGTGGGCCTCGCTGGCGAGCGAGCGCGTCAGGCGGCCGACGGCGACGCCAGCGACGACGGCGAGCCCCGCGAAGAGGCCCGGCCGGCGGCGCGCGAAGTCGGTGACGTCCGAGAGGAGCGTCCCCGGGTCGCGGCCCTCGAGGTAGTCGGCGGCGCTGCCCGCGCGACGGGAGACCTGGGCGACGAGCTCGCTCGCGAGGCCGGTGCTCTCCGACCTGTCGCCCATGTCGCGGAGCTCGTCGCTGAGCGTCCGCAGGCTGCCCGCCGCCTTCTCCTGCTGCACGCCGGTCTGCTGGCGGAGCTGGTCGCGGGTCTCGCTGACGAGGCCCTGGATCTGGCTGCGCGCCTCCGACGCGACCTTCCCGGCCTCGTCCTTCGTGACGCCGGCGACGTGCTGGGTGCCGGCCTTGGCGTCCGAGGCGACGCCCGCGGCCTGCTCCTTCGCGGTGTCCTTCGTGCTGCCGCCGCCGTCGGCGCCGCCCGTGGCGGTCCCGGTCGTCGACGTGACGGTGGCGGGGACGACCGCGTACGCGTCGTCGGCGTCGGTCCCGGCGCCCGTGGGCACCGCCGGTGAGATGTCGTTCGACATGTGTTCCCTCTCGCTGCTGATCGTGATCGTGTTCGAGATCGCCGGAGCCGCAGGGCCCGGCGATGACCTACGCAACTCCGCAGGGAGGGGAGTGAGAAGGGGCCCCGTCGAAAACGGGGCCCCCTAACAATTCGCGCGCGAATGCGCTATACGCCATGCGCCGCGCGCCGCGCGCCGCGCGCTGCGCGCTAGGGCGTCTTGCGCCCGCTGGTGTGCTTCACCGGGGTCACGGGCGGACCCTGGCGGCGGACGGCCGGTCGCACGGGCTCGCCGCGACGGTCCTGGCCGGGGACGGGACGGGAGCGCCGGCCGTAGATGAGCTCCGAGGAGTCGAGCAGCCACGGGACCAGCGCCAGCGTGACGCCGTGCACGAGCAGCAGCTTCTGGCGGATCCGCCGCGCCTTGTGGTTGTGCAGCAGCGTCTCCCACCAGTGCCCGACGATGTAGACGGGCGTGTAGACCGTGATGATCTCGCTGCCGTGCTCCTCACGGCGCGACTTCAGGTACTTGATGAGCGGGAAGCTGATGTCCCGATACGGCGAGGCCACGATGCGCAACGGCATGTCGATCTCCATGTCGATCCACTGCCGCTCCAGGAGCCGGGTGGCCTCGTCGTCGATGGAGACGTGCACGGCCTCGATGCTGTCGTGG
Source organism: Clavibacter sp. GW821-FHT01D01 (assembly GCF_059422605.1). Lineage (NCBI taxonomy): Bacteria > Bacillati > Actinomycetota > Actinomycetes > Micrococcales > Microbacteriaceae > Clavibacter > Clavibacter sp. GW821-FHT01D01. The sequence continues at coordinate 182,141 of NZ_JBWKXC010000007.1, read as the reverse complement.
TTCGCGGCGATGGCGTAGTCGAGGGCCTTGAGGACGGGCTTCTGCATGCGCCCGACGAGCACGACCGCGTGGTCGCCCGTGGAGCCGAAGACCGTGACGGGGTCGACCTCGATCTCCTTCTCCACGTCCCGGTAGTAGCGGTTGACGCCGAGCATGAGGAGGAACAGCACCGGCATGATCGCGAACACCAGCCAGGCGCCGTGCGTGAACTTGGTGATGGTGACGACGATGAGCACCAGCGCGGTGAGCAGCGCCCCGAACGCGTTGATGGACAGGCTGCGGATGACCTCGCCCCGGTCGGCGCACCCGGCCCGGAGCATCCGCAGCCAGTGGACCACCATGCCCGTCTGCCCGAGGGTGAACGACACGAAGACGCCGATGATGTACAGCTGGATGAGCTGCGTGAGGTTCGCCTGGTACACGACGAGGATCAGCGTCGCGCCGAGCGCCAGCAGCAGCATGCCGTTGCTGTAGACGAGGCGGTCGCCCCGCGTCAGCAGCGACTTGGGCGCGTAGGCGTCCTTCGCGAGCACGGAGCCGAGCAGCGGGAAGCCGTTGAACGCGGTGTTGGCGGCGAGGAGCAGCACGGCCGCGGTGGTGGCCTGCAGCAGGTAGAACATGATGCTGCCGTCGCCGAACGTGGCTGCCGCGACCTGCGCCATGAGGCTCTTCTGCGGCTCCGTGGCGCACTCGGCCCAGCCGATGAGGTCGCACGGGTGCTCGCCGTAGTGGACGCGGGCGATGAGGGCCAGCGACGTGAGGCCGACGAACAGGACGATGGCGGTGCCGCCCATGATGACGAGGGTCGACTGCGCGTTCCTGACCTTGGGCGTGCGGAACGCGGGCACGCCGTTCGAGATGGCCTCGACGCCGGTGAGGGCCGAGCACCCGCTCGAGAACGCCCGGAGCAGCAGCAGGATGAAGGCGACCTGCGACAGGCTCGGGGTGTCGACCGTGTACGCCGCGGACTCGGCGACGGGCGGGTCGCCGAGCGCCGTGCGGGCGAGGCCCACCGCGATCATGACGCCGACGCTCGCGATGAAGAGGTACGTGGGGACCGCGAACGCCTTGCTCGACTCGCGGACGCCGCGGAGGTTGACCGCCGCGAGGAGGGCCACGAAGAAGACCGCGATCTCGACGCGGAAGGGGGCGATCTCGGGGATGGCGCTGATGATGTTGTCGACGCCGGAGGCGACCGACACGGCCACGGTGAGGATGTAGTCCACGAGGAGCGCGGACGCGACGACGAGGCCGGCCTTCTCCCCGAGGTTCTTGTGGGCGACCTCGTAGTCGCCGCCGCCCGACGGGTACGCCTTGATGAGCTGGCGGTAGCTGAGGACCACGACCACGAGCAGGATCACGACGCAGGCCGCGACCCAGGGCGCGAAGCTCAGGAACGCGAGGCCGCCGAGCGTGAGGATGAGGAGCAGCTCCTGCGGGGCGTAGGCCACCGAGCTCAGGGGGTCGCTCGCGAAGATGGGCAGCGCCAGGTGCTTGGGGAGCAGCTGGCCCTCGAGCTTGTCGCTGGCGAGCTTCTCGCCGATGAGCAGCCGCTTGGCGGGACTGCTCTCGGGAGCCTGGGGGTCCGGAGTCACGAGCGGCAACGATACCCCGCGACATGCCCGGGTCGCGACGGTTCCGGGAGCGGCTTCCCCGGGCGCCGGATCCCCGTCGTCCCGCGGACTACCCGGCGGTCGCGACCGGTCCCGTGGGCAGGGTCCCGGCGGCGTCGCCGGTCGGCCCGCCGCGGCCGCGCCGGCGGCGCTCCCGCACGGGGACGGGGAGGTCGAACAGGGGCAGGGTCCGCTGGACGATCGGGCCGATCAGGAGGGCGAACGCGAGCGTGCCGAGCCCCACGTTCCCGCCGAGGACCCAGCCGATCCCGAGCACGACCAGCTCGATCCCCACGCGCACGCGCCACACCGGCCACCCCGTGCGGCGGTGGATGCCCGTCATGAGGCCGTCGCGGGGGCCCGGGCCGAAGTGCGCCCCGATGTAGAGGCCCGTCGCGAGCCCGAGGAGCACGAGGCCGCCGGCGAAGAGCGGGACGCGGATCCAGAGGCTGTCGACCACCGGCACGACGACGAGCGCGACCTGGGCGCTGTAGCCCACGAAGACGACGTTGAGCACGGTGCCCCAGCCGGGGCGCTGGCGGATGGGGATCCAGAGCAGCAGCACGAGCGCGCCGATGATGTTCGTCACCAGCCCGAAGGGGAGCCCGGTGCGCACGGTGACGCCCTGGGAGAGGACGTCCCACGGGGAGACGCCGATGCCCGCCTGGAGCATCATCCCGATGGCGAAGCCGTAGAGGAAGATGCCGATGGCGAACTGGACTGAGCGACGGAGCATGTGGGAGATCCAATCGCGGCAAGGGCTTGCGGGACAAGTGGCCAATCGGCAGGCTGTGGCCTCATGACGCCGTCCGGATCCGCTCCCTCCACCGTGCTCGGCACCACCGCCCTCCTCGGGCTGCTCGGCGAGTGGACCCGGACGGGGAGCCCGGCGTACCGGGCGCTCGCCGACGGCATCCGGCGCCTCGTGCTCGACGGCCGCGTGCCGGTGGGCGCGCGGCTGCCCGCCGAGCGCGAGCTCGCCGCGGCCCTCGGGCTCAGCCGCACCACCGTCGCGGCCACCTACGCGGCGCTCCGCGGGACCGGCCACCTCGAGAGCCGGCGCGGCTCCGGCAGCGTGACCCGGATCCCGCCCCGCGAGCCGGCTGCGGAGGGGGAGGGCCCCGAGGCGGCCGACATGAGCCGCGCCGCGGTGCCCGCCGCGCCCGCCCTCGCCGCCGCCGCGATGCGCGCCGCCGCGCGGCTGCCGGCGCACCTCGACGGGCACGGCTACGACGTCGAGGGCCTGCCGGAGCTCCGCGAGGCGATCGCCGCCCGCTACCGCGTCCGCGGCCTGCCGACCGAGGCCGAGGACGTCATGGTCACGGTGGGCGCGCAGCACGCCATCGGGCTGCTGGCGTCCGTCCTCGTGCACCGCGGCGACCGCGCGCTCGTGGAGCAGCCGAGCTACCCCCATGCGATCCAGGCGCTGCGCGACGCCGGCGCGCGCCTCGTCGGGGTCGGCGTCGGCGCGGACGGCTGGGACGAGGACGTGCTCGACCAGACCGTCCGGCGCACCCGACCCGCGCTCGCGTACCTCATGCCGGACTTCCACAACCCGACCGGGCGGACGATGCCGGAGGACCAGCGCGCCCGGATCGTCGCGCTCGCCGAGGCGCACGGCGTGACCGTCGTGGCCGACGAGACGACGGCGGAGCTCGACATCGACCGGGCCGGGGCGCATCCGCCGCTCGCCGTGCACGGGTCGCCCGGCGCGGTCGTGCTCGTCGGCTCGGTCGGGAAGACGGTGTGGGGCGGCCTCCGGGTGGGCTGGATCCGCGCCGGCCGTCCCCTCCTCCGCGAGCTCGCCCGGGCCCGCTCCGCCCGCGACCTCGGGACGCCGGTGCTCGAGCAGCTGGTGGTCGCGGAGGTGCTCGGCGGGATGGACGGGATCCTCGCCGAGCGCCGCGCGCGCCTCCGCGAGACGCGGGACCACGTGGAGGCCGAGCTCGCCCGCCGCTTCCCGGGCTGGGAGGTGCCGCGCGTGGACGGCGGGCTCGCGGTCTGGGTGGGCATCGGCGCGCCCGTGAGCACCGAGCTGGCGCTCGCCGCCCGGTCCCGGGGGCTCGCCATCACCGGGGGCAGCCGGTTCGGGCACGACGGCGCGTTCGAGCGCTTCCTCCGGATCCCGATCACGGCGCCGCCGGCGGCGACGGACCGGGCGCTGGACATCCTCGAGGACGCGTGGCGCGGGCTCGCGCCCGACCGCGCGCGCGTCGACGCCCGTCGCGCGGACGACGTGGTGGACCGGTCCGTGCTGGTCTGACGGCCGGGCCTGGGGACGGATCCGACGTCGGGCGCCCGCCCGCGGCTACGGTCTGGCGATCCCTGCGTCCCGACCGGAGGGTCGTCTGCACGGTGGCCGCACGGCACCGCCGCACCGCACCGCCGGGGCGCCTTCCCCGCACCCGACCGGAGGTACGACCATGAGCATCCGACCACCTCGCACCCCCCACGCCGCCGGAGCGGCCGCCGCTCCCCGCCCGCGCGCCCGTCGCGCCGCCACGACGCTCGCGCTCGTGGGCGGCCTCGTCGCGGCGGGCGCGTTGGCGGTGCCGGCCGCGGCATCCGCCGCCCCTGCGTCCGCGGCCGACGCGTCCCTCGTCGTCCCGGCGGCCGAGGGGGACGGCGGCGCCGCGATCGGCCACTGGACCGCGGAGCGCCGCGCGGCGGCCCTCGCGACCGATCCGGCCGCCGCCCCGTCGAGCGCGGCCGACCCCCAGAGCGCGTCCGCCGCCGGACGGCTGTCCCTCCGGTCGGTCCCCGACGACGCCGGCGCCCTCTCCCCGGGCCAGGTGTCGCACGCGGACCTGCCGTCCGTCGGCGTCCTCTTCTACGTCGCCGGCGGCCGCGACCGGGCGTGCACGGCCGGCGTCGTGGCGACCGCCGACGGCGACGCCATCGCGACCGCGGCCCACTGCCTCTACGACCGGGACGCGCGCACCGCGACCACCCTCGCGACCTTCATCCCCGGCGCCCAGGGGGCCACCGCTCCGCACGGCATCTGGCCGGTGCGGGTCGCCGCCGTGTCCACCGCCTGGACGGCGTCGGGGAACCCGGCCGACGACGCCGGCTTCGCGCGCGTGCGCGGTCCCGTCGGGCCGACCCTCGCCGCCTCCGTGGGCGCCGCGGTGCCCGTCTTCGGATCCGCGCTGGTCCCGCCGGCCGGCCTCGCGCCGCGCCTGTCCGTCCTCGGCTACCCCGCCGCGGGATCCCCGACGGCCGTGCTCGAGGCGTGCGCGGGACGCCCGCACCACGACGCCGGCGACCAGGTGGCGCTGCCCTGCGCGCTCGAGAAGGGCTCCGCGGGGTCGCCGGTGGTGACGGCTGCGGGCGAGCAGCGGGCGGTGGTCGCCCGGCCGTCCGCCGGCCGAGGGGTGCTGCTCGCCACCTGGGGTGCCGACGCCGAGCAGGCGCTCGCCTCCCTGCACGCGCGATAGCGCCCTCCACGTGCCGCCGGGTCCCCGGGCGGCGGTGCCATGGCCGGTGAGCGCCGGTCCGGGCACCGCTGCCTGGGGATCGCCCTTCGTGCACGAAGCAGTCGCGGGAGCGCGAGCATACTGAACCGGTGACCATCGAACTCCCTCCCATCAGCCGCTCCTACATCAGCCGTCCGTACCCCCTCGGGGCGACCGTCGTCGCCCGCGACGGCGGACTGCCCAGCGGGCTCAACGTCGCCGTCTACTCCGAGACCGCGGAGGCCGTCGAGGTCTGCGTGTTCGACGACGCGGGCACCGAGACCCGCACGCGACTCTCCGAGCGCACCGGCCACGTCTTCCACGGCCTCGTCGAGGGCGCCGGCATCGGCACGCGCTACGGCCTGCGCGTCCACGGCGAGTGGGACCCGTCCCGCGGCCTCCGCCACAACCCGGCCAAGCTCCTCCTCGACCCGTACGCCATCGCGATCGAGGGCCACCCCACCTGGGGCGAGGACGTGTTCGCGCACACCTTCGACGACCCGAACGTGATGAACGACGCCGACTCCGCCGCCTCCATGCCCCGCTCCGTCGTCGCGGACCGCCGCTTCGACTGGGAGGACGACGAGGCCCCGCGCACGCCCCTCGACGAGACCGTCGTCTACGAGGTCCACGTCAAGGGCTTCACCGAGCGGCTCGAGTCGGTGCCCGAGGAGATCCGCGGGACGTACGCGGGCCTTGCCCACCCGAGCGCCATCGAGTACCTGACCGACCTGGGCGTGACGAGCGTCGAGCTCCTGCCCGTGCACCACTTCATGCAGGACTCGCACCTCGAGGAGAAGGGCCTCCGCAACTACTGGGGCTACAACTCCATCGGCTTCCTCGCGCCCTACTCCGACTACAGCTCCGCGGGCGACGGCGGCCAGCAGGTCGCCGAGTTCAAGGAGATGGTCAAGGCCCTGCACGCGGCCGGCCTCGAGGTCATCCTCGACGTGGTCTACAACCACACCGCCGAGGGCAACCACATGGGGCCGTCCCTGTCGCTCAAGGGCATCGACAACGCGTCCTACTACCGGCTCGTGGAGGGCGACGAGGCGTCGTACTTCGACACCACCGGCACCGGCAACAGCCTGAACGTCGGCCACCCGGCCGCGCTCGCGCTCATCATGGACTCGCTCCGCTACTGGGTCGAGGAGATGCACGTCGACGGCTTCCGCTTCGACCTCGCCACGACCCTCACGCGCCAGGACGGCGACGCCGAGCTGCACAGCGCGTTCCTCACGCTGATCCACCAGGACCCGGTGCTCGCGCCGGTGAAGATGATCGCCGAGCCGTGGGACACCGCCGGCTACCAGGTCGGCGGCTTCCCCGCCGACTGGTCCGAGTGGAACGGCAAGTTCCGCGACGACGTGCGCGACTTCTGGCACAGCGGGCAGAACGTGCTCGGCGCGCTCGCCCAGCGGATCACGGGCAGCCCGGACGTCTACGAGTCCGGCCGCCGCTCGCCCCTGTGCAGCGTGAACTTCATCACGGCGCACGACGGGTTCACGCTCGCCGACCTCACCGCCTACGACGAGAAGCACAACGAGGCCAACGGCGAGGACAACAACGACGGCGAGAGCGACAACCGCTCCTCCAACGCCGGCGTCGAGGGCCCCACGGACGACGCCGAGGTGAACGCGATCCGCGACCGCCAGCGCCGCAACATGCTCGGCACGCTCATGCTCTCCTCGGGCGTCCCGATGGTGCTCGGCGGCGACGAGATCGCGCGCACGCAGGGCGGCAACAACAACGCCTACTGCCAGGACAACGAGATCTCGTGGTTCGACTGGGAGAACGCGGACCGCGAGCTGCAGGACTTCACGCGGAAGCTCATCCGCCTGCGCCGCGGCAACCGCGCGCTCCGGCCCATCTGGTTCCGCGGCGACGACGTCGAGGGCCAGGAGGAGGCCGTGCGCTTCATCCGCGCGGACGGCGCGACGCTCGAGCCGAAGGACTGGGAGGACCCGAACGCGTTCAGCATCGGCGTGATCATGAAGGGCAAGGACAGCGACGCGTTCTTCGTCGCGTTCAACGCGGCCGAGGGCCCCGTCGAGTTCCAGCTGCCCGAGGGCCTCGGCGTGTCCTGGCACCTGGCGATCTCGTCGGACTCCGAGCAGAACGTGACGGAGGACGCGACGAGCATCCTCACGCGCGACCGCTCCTTCACGGTGCTCCGGGCCGCGCGCTCGTAGCCGCACCGCCCACGACGGGCTGCACGACGACGCGCCCCCGGGAGACCGGGGGCGCGTCGTCGTGCGGGCGGGGCGCATCGCCGTGCGGGCGGGGCGTGCCGACGCGTCGTGCCGGCCGGCCGGGCGCTCGACCATCCGGGCGGGCGCGCGAGCGTGCGGGGACGGTGCCGCGCGGGCGTAGCGTGGAGGGTCGCCCGGACCCCACCCCCGGGCATCCGGAGGGACCGCGTGACCGATCCGCCCGCCCCGCGGCCGCCGTCGACCCGCGCGCTCGACCTCGAGGCCGCCGTGCGCGCCAGCGTCGGCCTCCTCGTCCCGCTCCTCGTGCTCCTCGCCGTCGACCGGCTCGACCTCGCGCTCTACGCCTCCTTCGGCGCCTTCACGGGCCTCTACGGCCGGAACGAGCGCTACCGGCTGCGGCTCGCGAGCGTCGGCGCGGCCGCCGGGATGATGCTCGTCGCGATCGCCACGGGCGTGCTGCTCTCGCTCGCCGAGGCGCCGCTGGCGCTCGAGGCCGTGGGGCTCGCGATCGTGCTCGGCGGGGCGTCGCTCGTGTCGACCGCGATGAGCCTCGTGCCGCCGCACCCGCTCTTCCCCGTGTTCGGGCTGGTGGTCTGCGCGGCCGTGCCCGTGGACCCGGCGCAGGCCCGCGACGCCCTCGTGACGGCGGTGGCCGCCATCCTCTTCTCTGCCGGCGTCTGCATGTCCGGCTGGCTGCTGCGCCGGTGGGTGCCGGACGCGCACGCCCACCGCTTCCGCGCGCTGCCCCGGGTCCCCGTGCGGGACGCCGCCGTGCACCGCGATCCGGCCGCGTGGACGGCCGTGGCCGCCAACGTCGCCGGCGCGCTCGTCGCGGGCGGCATCGCCGTCGCGCTCGGCCTCGGCCACCACTACTGGGCGGTCGTGACGCTCGTCGCGGTGCTGCCCGTGGTGCGCGGCCCGCTCTCCTTCACCCGCGTGGCGCACCGCGTGCTCGGGACGCTCGCCGGGTCGGTGGTCGCCGCGGGGATCCTCGCGCTCCACCTCCCCGTAGCGGCCGTCATCGTGGTCGCCGTCGCGTGCCAGTTCGCCGCGGAGCTCGCCGTCGGACGGCACTACGGGCTGGCGCTCGTCTTCATCACGCCGCTCGCGCTCGTGATGGGCGGGCTCGGCCGCACGCAGCCGGTGCTCCCGCTCGTGGCCGACCGCGTGGTCGACACGGCGGTGGGCGCCGCGGTGGGCGTGGCCGTGATCCTCGTGCTGCGGGCTCTCGCCCGGCGCCGCGCCCGTCGGGAGGGCCCGGCGGGCGGATCGCCGCGGGCCGCCGCCTAGCCGAGGGCCGTGCTGCTCCAGCCGAGGAGGCGGCCGTCGGCGCCGAACACGTTCCAGCCGTCGGCGCACGTGACGGCCGCGGGGTCGACCTCCGGCGGCCACCAGGTGTCCTGGATGGTCGTCGGCTGCAGGTCGGTGCAGCCGCCGGGCGCCGGGGCGGGCTCGGCGGTCTGGACGGACACGATGGTGCCGGCCTTCGCCTCCGACTTGACCCGGATGAGGGTGCCGTCCTCCGGGATCCACGACGGCAGCGACTCCCCGAGGGCCGCCTGCGCGTCCGCCGTCGTGGCGTAGATGCTCGTCGTGGGCGTCTGGAACTGCGACTGGACCCCGCATCCGGACAGGAGCGCCGCGCTCGCGACGGCGGCCAGGACGGTGAGGGTCGGTCGATGCATCCCCCTAGTGTGCCTCGTCAGCGACGGCGGCGGATGCGGATGGGTCCGCGGGCCATGGACGGGTCGACGACCGACCCCTTCTGCGTGATCTCGACCTCGCCCGCGTCGACCAGCCGGCGGGCCGCGCGGCGGGCGGGCTCCATGAGCTCCCGCCAACCGTCGGGCGACTCGGCGCGCGCGGCCTCCGACGGGCAGATGGTGGCGCCGCCCGCGCGGTGCGCGAGGAGGTCGAGGATGCGCCGCTCGAGCGCCGCGTCGACGGCGGAGACCCCGCGGCGGCGGCACGCGTCGCTGCAGTAGCGGACCTCGTCCCAGTCGCGCTCCCACTTGCGCCGCCACTCGATCGTGCGACCGCACGCGACGCAGGTCTTCGGCTCCGGGACGCGGTCCTTCGTGGTGGATGCCCGGTGCGCCATCCCCCCAGCATGCCCCGCGCGCATGGGCGTCGTCTGGTCATGACGGGTGGCTGCCGAAAACCTGCCACGAGCAGGGTTCCCCCTGGTCGCGGGTGGGATGATGACCGGACGGGGCGGGTTCCCGGTGCGGGCGATCAGCGGCCCGAGCGACCGCCGCACCCGCGGCCCGCATCGCACAAGGAGCACCCCCTGCATCTCCTCTCCGTCTTCAGCCTCCGCAACCGGGCGCTGATCGCGCTCATCACGATCGTCATCGGGGTGTTCGGCGGCATCGCGCTGACGACCCTCAAGCAGGAGCTCATCCCGTCGGTGTCGTTCCCGCAGCTCGCGGTCGTCACGGCCTACCCGGGCGCCTCGCCCGCGGTCGTCGACACCGACGTGTCGACGCCCATCGAGCGCGCGATCCAGGCCGTCCCCGGGCTCGAGTCCTCCACGGCCACCTCCCGCACGGACTCGTCCGTGATCTCCGCGTCGTTCACCTACGGGACCGACCTCGCGACGGCCGAGCAGAAGATCGACCAGGCCATCAACCGGATCCGCACGACGCTGCCGGACGGCATCGACCCGGTCGTCATCGCGGGCAGCATCGACGACCTGCCGGTGATCCAGATCGCCGTCACGAGCGACCTCAGCCCGCAGGAGCTGACGGCCGCGCTCGAGCGCTCGACGCTGGCGGACATCCGGAAGCTCGCCGGCGTGCGCGACGCGAGCCTGCTCGGTACGGTCGGGCAGCGCGTGGTCATCACGCCGGATCCCGCCGAGGTGCAGGCAGCCGGCCTCTCGAACCAGGCCATCCGCGACGCGCTCGACGCCAACGGCTCGCTCCTGCCCGCCGGCGCCGTCACCGAGGACGGCACCACCCTCTCCGTGCAGTCGGGCACGCGCCTCGGATCCACCGAGGACCTCGCCTCCCTGCCGCTGCTCGGCGCCGCGGGCGGACGCCAGCTGACGATCGGCGACGTCGCCACGGTCGAGCTCGGCCAGGACCCCACGACCGGCATCTCCCGGGTCGACGGGGAGCCGTCGCTCACGATCGCCGTCACGAAGACGCCCGCCGGCAACACGGTCGACGTGTCCCAGCTCGTGACCGCGCTCCTGCCGCAGCTGGCCGAGGACCTCGGGAACGGCACCCGCTTCACGGTCGTCTTCGACCAGGCGCCCTTCATCGAGCAGTCCATCTCGAGCCTGACCACGGAGGGCCTCCTCGGCCTCGTGTTCGCGGTGCTCGTGATCCTGGTGTTCCTGCTGTCGATCCGGTCGACCATCGTGACCGCGATCTCGATCCCGGCCTCCGTGCTCATCACGTTCATCGGGATGCTCGCGTCCGGCTACACCCTCAACATCATCACGCTCGGCGCGCTCACCATCGCCGTCGGGCGCGTGGTGGACGACTCGATCGTCGTGATCGAGAACATCAAGCGGCACCTCTCGTTCACGCCCGACCGCCTCGACGCCATCCGCGCCGCGGTGCGGGAGGTCGCGGGCGCGGTCACCGCCTCCACCGCCACGACCGTCGCCGTGTTCCTGCCGATCGCGCTCGTCGGCGACATCACGGGCGAGCTGTTCCGGCCGTTCGCGCTCACCGTCACCATCGCGCTCGCGGCCTCGCTGTTCGTGTCGCTCACGATCGTGCCGGTGCTCGCGTACTGGTTCCTCCGGCCGGAGGGCGAGTCCCGCCGGGCACGTCGGAAGGCCGCCGCGGCCGCGGCCGCATCGGCCACCGCGCCCCAGGGCGCGGTCCGCACGGGCGCGCACGCCGCCGTCGCCGGCCCCGTCGACGACCGGGAGCTGGCCGACCGGCCGGCGCGCGGGACCCACGCGGCGTACGACGAGGGCGAGGGCATCGGGAAGCCCACGCGCCTGCAGCGCGGCTACCTGCCGATCCTCGCCTGGACCCTGAAGCACTCCGCGGTCACCCTGGTGCTCGCGATCCTGGTGCTCGGCGGCACGGTCGCGCTCATCCCGAGCATGAAGACCAACTTCCTCGGCGACAGCGGCCAGAACACCCTCACCGTCTCGCAGGAGCTGCCGAGCGACACGAGCCTCGAGGCGCAGGACACCGCCGCCACGCAGGTGGAGCAGGCGCTCATCGGCGTCGAGGGCGTCGAGACCGTGCAGACCTCCATCGGCTCGGACAGCACGTCGCTGACCTCCGCGTTCGGCGGGGGAGGCGGGATCACGTTCTCCCTCACGACCGACCCGGACGCCGACCAGGAGGCCATCCAGGACCGCGTGCGCACCGCCGTCGACGGGCTCTCCGACGTGGGCGACGTCTCCCTCGCCGCCGCGTCCGGCGGCTTCTCCTCCAGCGACATCGAGGTGGAGATCACGGCGAACGACTCGGACGACCTGAAGGCCTCGGCGGACGCGGTCCTCGCCGCCGTGCAGGACATCCCGTCCATCGAGCAGGCCACCAGCAACCTCTCCGAGACGCAGCCGTACATCGCGATCGACGTGGACCGGGCGAAGGCCGCCGAGGCCGGGCTCAGCGAGCAGGCTGTCGGCGGCATCGTCACGGCCAGCCGCCTGCCGGCCGCGGTCGGGCAGGTCGTGATCGACGAGGAGACGCTGTCGATCTACATCCAGGACCCGGACGCCGCCCAGAGCCTGCAGGGGCTCCGCGACTTCCCGATCCCCACCGTCCGCGGGCCGGTACCGCTCAGCGACCTCGCGACCGTCGAGGTCGCCGACGGGCCGGCGTCCGTCACCACCACGGGCGGCTTCCGCAGCGCGACCGTGAGCGCGACGCCCGGCAGCGACGACGTCGGCTTCGCCTCGTCCGAGGTCTCGCAGGCCGTCGCCGACGTGCAGCTCCCGGCGGGCGCGCAGGCGTCCCTCGGCGGCGTCGCGTCGCAGCAGTCCGACGCGTTCGGGCAGCTGGGGCTCGCGGTGCTGGCCGCGATCCTGATCGTCTACATCATCATGGTGGCGACGTTCCGGAGCCTCGTGCAGCCGCTCGTCCTGCTCGTCTCGGTGCCGTTCGCGGCGACCGGGGCCGTGCTGCTGCAGGTCGTGACGGGGATCCCGCTCGGCGTCGCGTCGATCATCGGCCTGCTCATGCTGGTGGGCATCGTGGTGACCAACGCCATCGTGCTGATCGACCTCGTGAACCAGTACCGGACGCGCGGGATGGACCTCCGCGAGGCGGTCCTCCAGGGCGCCGGCCGACGGCTCCGGCCCATCCTGATGACGGCGCTCGCGACGATCTTCGCGCTGCTGCCGCTCGCGATCGGCCTGACCGGGCACGGCGGGTTCATCTCGCAGCCGCTCGCGATCGTCGTGATCGGCGGGCTCCTGTCGTCGACCGTGCTGACCCTGCTGGTGCTGCCGTCGCTGTACTCGGTCGTGGAGCGCGGGGGGCTCCGATTGAAGGCCCGCGGCGAGCGGCGCCGGGCCGAGCGCGGGCTGCCGGCGGGGGCTGCCGCCGAGTAGTCTGCCGGAGCGGACCACCGTCCGCGTGCGCCGGGATCCCCGGGGGGACGAGGTGCCGGATGCAGGACGAGCCGCTCGGTCGGCGGACCCGTTCCGACGCCCGCATCAACCGCGACCGCATCCTGGAGGCGGCGATGGCGGAGCTGTCCCGTGACCCCGACGTCGCCCTCAGCGTCATCGGCAAGCGGGCGGGAGTGGGCCAGGGGACCCTGTACCGGAACTTCCCCGACCGCGAGTCCCTCGTCCTGGAGCTGTACCACCGCGAGGTCGACCAGATCGTCGAGGCGGCGGAGGGTCTGCTCGCGACGCAGCCCCCCGCCGTCGCGCTGCGCCGCTGGCTGACGTCCCTCGCCGAGTTCGCGATGGCGAAGGCGGGGCTCGGCGGTGCCATGAAGCGCGTCAGCGCGAAGACGGGCGGATCGTCGCGGCCGGGCTACGGGGCGGTGCGGAACGTGGTGGAGCGACTGCTCGAGGCCAACCGCGCGGTGGGCGCCGTGCGTACGGACGTCGCGGTGGACGACCTCCTCCTGATGATCGCCGGCATCTGGGACCTCGATGCCGAGGGCGACTGGCGAGAGCGTGCGGAGATCCTCTTCGACGTGATCATGGCGGGGCTCGCGGCCGGTGCATCGGCCGACGGTGCCGCGGCCCACGGTGCGGCAGCGACCGGTGCGGCGGCGAGCGGCGCGGATGACCCGTCGGGAGACGGCGGGGAGCGCGCATAGGGCGGAGCGGCGGCACGTCCCTGCGCCTCGGCGGGGGAGCACTTGCATGGCGGACAGTTGTCCGTTACCTTCTCAAGAAGCGGACAGGTGTCCGCATCTGGACGGAAGGCACCCCATGAAGATCCTCGTGCTCGGCGCGACCGGACCCACGGGCCGGCACCTCCTCCGACGGGCGCTCGCGGACGGCGTCGACGTCACCGTGCTCGTCCGACGTCCGGAGGCGGTCGCGGAGCTCGCGGATCGGCTCGACGTGGTCACCGGCGACGCGACGTCGCGGGACGACGTGGCCGCCGCCGCGGAGGGTGTCGACGTCATCGTCTCCGCCCTCGGTCGCGGGACGTCCATGAGGTCCGAGGGCCTCTTCACCCGCGCGGCCCGCGCGGTCGTCGACGGAGCGCGCGACGCCGGCGTGCGGCGGCTCGTCTGGCTGTCGTCGTTCGGGGTCGGCGCGACCTACCGGGATGCGAGCCTCCTGCAGAAGGCCTTCTACCGGACCTTCCTCCGCGACCTGTACGCGGACAAGGCCGCGTCCGAGCGGATCATCCGCGGGAGCGCCCTCGACTGGTCCCTCGTCTACCCCACGGCGCTCACGCACTCTCCCGGTGACGGGGCCTTCGTGGTGGGGGAGCGGCTGCCCATGCGCGGCAACCCCACCATCAGCCGGGACGATGTCGCCGCGTTCCTCCTGCAGGAGGCCCAGGAGGCGACGTGGGTGCGTCGCGACGCGGTGATCAGCGGCCGCTGATCCGTCCACCCGCGCGGCGTCCCGCCGCGCCCCGTCCACCCCTCCCTCCCCGCGCGGCGCATCGCCGCGACCGACCACCCCGACCCCGGAGCACCCCATGACCGCAACCCCCTTCCTCCTCGGCGGCGACCTGCCCGTCAACCGCATCGCGTTCGGCGCGATGCGACTGGCTGCCGACGGCTTCACCGGCCCCGCTCGCGACGCGGAGACGAGCCGCAGCGTCCTGCGCCGTGCCGTCGAGCTCGACATCGACCTCATCGACACCGCGGCCTTCTACGTCAGCGACGACGGTTCCCTGAGTGCGAACGGGCTCATCCGCGAGGCCCTGCACCCCTATCCCGACGGGCTCGTGATCGCGACGAAGGTCGGGCCCTCCCGGCGACCCGACGGCACGGTCGACCTCCACGCTCCCGCGAGCGGCCTGCGGGCCCAGGTCGAGCAGAACCTCCGCGAGCTCGACGTGCCACGGCTCGACGTGGTGCACCTTCGGGTGGGCGCGATGCGGCCGCCACGGGGCGAGTCGATCGGCGAGCGGTTCGCGGCGCTCGCCGCGTTGCGCGAGGAGGGCCTCATCCGGCATCTCGCCCTCAGCAACGTCGACGCGCAGCACGTCGCGGAGGCGCGTGCCATCGCGCCGGTCGTGGCGGTCCAGAACACGTACCGCACCGACGGCCCGGAGGACGCCGCCCTCCTCCGGATGTGCGAGGAGGCGGGCATCGCGTTCGTCCCCTTCTTCCCGTTGAGCGGCGGCATGGTGGACGTGGGGGGCGAGGTGGTGCGCCGCATCGCAGCGTCCCGCGGCATCACCGCATCCCAGGTCGCCCTGGCCTGGCTGATCGCGTGCTCGCCGGTCACGTTGGCGATCCCCGGGACGGGCAGCGTCGCGCACCTGGAGGAGAACACGGCGGCGCGCGACGTCGAGCTGAGCGCTGCCGAGGTGGTCGAGATCGCGGATCAGTGACCGGGGCCCTGGTGCGGGGCGGCCGGATCCGGTAGTGTCGTCCAGTCGGCTCTTGACACCGCTACCGGACCATCCATCCGGGCGGATGGATTTGTCAGTCAGGTGGGCCGGTCTCCCCCTCTCGTTCCGCAGAGGGGTACGTCACGCGATGACACGGCCCCCGGTCGACGACTGCCCGGGTTGAGAGCAGCTCTGCGCACCCTGATCCTGTAGCGCGCTGCTTCGAATGAGCATTGTCATGCACTCGAGCAGAACGAGGAATCCCTCATGCCCTACAACAACGACTCCCCGCGCGGCGCGAAGCGCGCCTCGTCCGGATCGCGCAGCCCGAACCACCGCGGCTACAACTCCGATCCCGCGCCCAAGAAGCAGCGCTGGAACGCCGACGAGCGCGCCCAGCGCTCCGGCCAGGACGACCGCCCCCAGCGCGGCGGCGCCGCCCGTCCCGCGCGCGGCGGCGACCGCCCCAACTGGGAGCCCCGCGCCGAGCGTCCCGCCGGCCGTGGCGAGCGTCCCGCGTACGGCGACCGCCCCAACCGCGCCGGCCAGCGCCCCGAGCGCGGCGACGCCCGCCCGCAGCGCGGCGAGCGCCCCTCGTACGGCGGCGGCGCCGACCGCGGCCAGCGCAGCGAGCGTCCCTCCTACGGTGCCGAGCGCGGCCAGCGCTCCGAGCGCCCGTCCTACGGCAACGAGCGTCCCGCCCGCGGCGGCGAGCGCTCCGAGCGTCCCTCCTACGGCAACGACCGCCCGCAGCGGTCCGAGCGTCCGTCCTACGGCAACGACCGCCCGCAGCGGTCGGAGCGTCCGTCGTACAACGACCGTGCCGAGCGTCCCTCGTACGGCGACCGCGCCCAGCGGTCAGAGCGTCCCGCGTACAACGACCGCCCGGCCCGCGCCGAGCGCCCGGCGTACAACGACCGCGCCGAGCGCCCGTCGTACAACGACCGTCCGGCCCGTGCCGAGCGCCCGGCGTACGACGACCGCCCGGCTCGCTCCGAGCGCCCGTCGTACGGCGACCGTCCGCAGCGGTCCGAGCGCCCCTCGTACGGCGACCGTCCGCAGCGGTCCGAGCGCCCCTCGTACGGCGACCGTCCGCAGCGGTCCGAGCGCCCGTCCTACGACGACGCGCGCCCGAAGCGCGACAGCGACTTCTACCCGACGCGCGAGGGCGCCCCTCGCCACGCGCCCGCCGAGGACGTCGTGCTCGAGCGCCTCGAGGCCCAGGCCACCACGGCCAAGGACGTCGACGGCGTGACCTTCGCCGCCCTCGGCCTCGGCCAGAACATCGTCCGCGTGCTCGAGGAGCTGGGCGCGGCGAGCCCGTTCCCGATCCAGGCCGCCACGATCCCCGACGTGCTCGCGGGTCGCGACGTGCTCGGCCGAGGCCGCACCGGATCCGGCAAGACCATCGCGTTCGGCGCCCCGCTCGTGGAGCGCCTGCTCGAGAACGACGGCGCGAAGAACCGCAAGATGGGCCGCAAGCCCCGCGCGCTGATCCTCGCCCCGACGCGCGAGCTCGCCATGCAGATCGACCGCACGGTGCAGCCCATCGCCCGCTCGGTGGGCCTGTTCACCACCACGATCTTCGGCGGCGTGCCGCAGTTCAAGCAGGTCGGTGCGCTGCAGCGCGGCGTCGACATCCTCATCGCGACCCCCGGGCGCCTCGAGGACCTCATCGACCAGGGCCGCCTCGACCTCTCCGAGATCGTCGTGACCGTCCTCGACGAGGCCGACCACATGTGCGACCTCGGCTTCCTCGAGCCCGTGCAGCGGATCCTCCGCCAGGTGAAGCCCGACGGCCAGCGCCTCCTGTTCTCGGCCACGCTCGACAAGGGCGTCGCGACGCTCGTGAACGAGTTCCTGCCGTCGCCCAGCGTCCACGAGGTCGCGGGCGAGGACCAGGCGTCGTCGACCATCGACCACCGCGTGCTCCTCATCGAGCAGCGCGACAAGGCCGCGATCATCGAGCAGCTGAGCTCCGGCGAGGGCAAGACGCTGATCTTCGCCCGCACCCGCGCGTTCGCCGAGCAGCTCGCCGACCAGCTGGAGGACGCCGGCATCCCCGCCACGTCGCTCCACGGCGACCTCAACCAGGCGCGCCGCACGCGCAACCTGCAGCTGCTCACGAGCGGCAAGGTCCGCGTGCTCGTCGCCACCGACGTCGCCGCCCGCGGCATCCACGTGGACGACATCGGGCTGGTCATCCAGGCCGACGCGCCGGACGAGTACAAGAGCTACCTCCACCGCGCCGGCCGCACGGGTCGCGCGGGCAAGCAGGGCACCGTCGTGACGCTGATCACGAAGGCCCGCCGCCGTCGCATGGACGACCTCCTGGGTCGCGCCGAGATCAAGGCGACGACGGTCATGGCCGCCGCCGGGGACCGCGTCATCGCGGACCTCGCACGCGCCTAGCGCTCACGCACGACCACGACGACGGCCGTCCCACCCCTCGCGGGTGGGGCGGCCGTCGTCGTGGGCGGGCTGCGCGGTCTGCACGCGGGGGAATAGCCTCGACCGCATGCTGATCCGCCCCGCCGTCGACGCCGACTGGTCCCTGATCCACCCCTTCTACCGGGCGGTCGTCGACGCCGGGCGCACCTACGCGCTGCCCGCCGGCCAGTCGCTCGAGGAGGCGCGCCCGAACTGGATGGCCCAGGCGCCCGGTCGCACCTTCGTGGCGGTGGACGACGACGGCACGGTCCTCGGATCCGCGAAGGGCGCCCCCAACCGCCCCGGCCGCGGCGCGCATGTGGCCACGGGGTCGTTCCTCGTGGATCCGGCGCACTCCGGCCGCGGCGTCGGCCGCGCCCTCGGCGAGCACGTCATCGCGTGGGCGCGCGACGAGGGCTACCGCGCGATCCAGTTCACCGCGGTCGTGGAGACCAACCACGCGGCCGTGCACCTGTGGGAGTCGCTCGGATTCCGGATCGTCGGCACGGTCCCCGAGGCGTTCGACGACGCCCAGGAGGGGCTCGTGGGCCTGCACGTGATGCACCTGCCGCTGCGCTGAGGCGCGGCCGCCATCCGCGGGCGCGGCGGTCGGAGCGGATCCGTCCATGTGCACATGTCAGAACATGCGCTACGTTGAAGGGACCGCAGCATCCGCCCCTCGCCCTCCACCGCCGGAGAGAAAGCAGCGCCGCCATGAGCCCTGCACCGACCACGGTCCACGACCTCATCGCCCTCGGCCGCGTGGGCGTCGACCTCTACCCGCTGCAGGACGGCGTGGGCCTCGAGGACGTGGAGACCTTCGGCAAGTACCTCGGCGGGAGCGCCGCCAACGTGGCCGTCGCCGCCGCCCGCCACGGCCGGTCCGCCGCGCTCGTCTCCCGCGTGGGCGACGACCCGTTCGGCCGGTACGTGACGCGCGAGCTCGAGCGCCTCGGCGTCTACGCCGCGTACGTGACCCCGGTCGAGGACCTGCCCACGCCCGTCACCTTCTGCGAGATCTTCCCGCCGGACGACTTCCCGCTCTACTTCTACCGCCGCCCGAAGGCGCCCGACCTCTGCATCGAGGCCGACGCGCTCGACCTGGACGCCATCCGCGACGCCCGCGTCCACTGGTCCACCGTCACGGGCCTCAGCGAGGACCCGAGCCGCACCGCCCACCACGCCGCGTGGGCCGCCCGCGGTCGCCGCCCGCTCACGGTGCTCGACCTCGACTACCGGCCGATGTTCTGGTCGTCGCCCGCGGACGCGACCCGCGAGGTCGGCCGCGCGCTCGAGCAGGTGACCGTGGCCGTCGGCAACCGCGAGGAGTGCGAGATCGCGGTGGGGGAGACGGATCCCCTGCGCGCCGCCGACGCCCTGCTCGAGCGCGGCGTCGAGCTCGCCATCGTGAAGCAGGGACCCAAGGGCGTGCTCGCCCGCACCCGGGAGGAGACCGTGGAGGTGCCGCCGTACCCGGTCGAGGTCGTCAACGGGCTCGGCGCGGGCGACGGCTTCGGCGGCGCGCTCGTGCACGGGCTGCTCGCGGGCTGGGACCTGGAGCGGATCCTGCGCTTCGCCAACGTCGCGGGTGCCCTCGTCGCGTCCCGCCGCGAGTGCTCCACGGCCATGCCCACCACGGCCGAGGTCGACGCGGTGCTCGAGGGCATCCGATGACCGCCGTCGACGCCGCGCGCGCCGCCGCCGTCGCCGCGCCCGCCGAGGCGCTCCGCGCGGGCGACCTGCCGGCCGCGTTCCAGGCCCTGCGCGACGTGCGCGCCACGGATCCCGGCGCCGTCGCCCGGGCGCTCGCCGGCCGAGCGCGCCGTCCCCTGCTCCGCGACGACGGCCGCCTCCTCATCGTCGCGGCCGACCACCCGGCTCGCGGGGCGCTCGGCGTCGGCGACGAGCCGATGGCCCTCGCCGACCGCTACGAGCTCCTCGCGGGGCTCGCCACCGCCCTCACGCGCGACGGCGTCGACGGCGTGCTCGGCACGCCCGACATCGTCGACGACCTCGCGCTCCTCGGGCTCCTCGACGACAAGGTGGTCGTCGGGTCCATGAACCGCGGCGGCCTCCGCGGCGCCGTCTTCGAGATGGACGACCGCTTCACCGCCTACGACGTGGACGGCATCGTGCGCGACGGCCTCGACTTCGCGAAGACCCTCGTGCGCGTGAACCTCGGCGACGCCGGCACCGCTCCCACCCTCGAGGCGAACGCCCGCGCGGTCGACGCCGCCGTGCGCGCCGGCCTGCCGATCATGCTCGAGCCGTTCCTGAGCGCCTGGCACGAGGGCCGGATCGTCAACGACCTGTCGCCCGACGCCGTCATCACGTCCATCGCCATCGCGTCGGGCCTCGGCTCCTCCTCCGCCCGCACGTGGATGAAGCTGCCCGTCGTCGACGACATGGCCCGCGTCATGGCCGCCACCACGCTGCCCACGCTGCTGCTCGGCGGCGACCCGCAGGGCAGCGGCGAGGACACCTGGTCGTCGTGGGAGGCCGCGCTCGACCTGCCCGGCGTCCGCGGTCTCGTGGTCGGCCGCACGCTCATCCACCCCGCCGACGGCGACGTCGCGCGCGCCGTCGACCAGGCCGTCGCTCTCGTGCACGGCCGCTCGCGTCCGCGCTCCTGAGACACCCGCACGGCTCCCGCACCCGCATCCGCACCCGCTCCGCCACCTGAGAACGCCAGAGGAAACGATGACCGACACCGCCCCGCTCCCCGTCGTCCCGCACTGGATCGACGGCGCGCGATCGCCCTCGACCTCCGGCCGCACCGCGCCCGTCTACGACCCCGCACGCGGCGTCGTGACGAAGGAGGTCGCGCTCGCGGACGGCGACGAGATCGCGCGCGCCATCGCGTCCGCGCACGCCGCGTTCCCGGCCTGGCGCGACCTCTCGCTCGCGAAGCGGCAGGCGATCCTGTTCCGCTTCCGCGAGCTGCTGGAGGCCGAGAAGGGCGAGCTGGCGGAGATCATCACGTCGGAGCACGGCAAGGTCGTGAGCGACGCGCTGGGGGAGATCACGCGCGGGCAGGAGGTCGTGGAGTTCGCGACCGGCCTCGCGCACCACCTCAAGGGCGAGTACTCGGAGCAGGTCTCCACGGGCGTCGACGTGTACTCCACGAAGCAGCCGCTCGGCGTGGTCGGCGTCATCTCGCCGTTCAACTTCCCGGCGATGGTGCCGATGTGGTTCTTCCCCATCGCGATCGCCGCCGGCAACACCGTGGTGCTGAAGCCCAGCGAGAAGGACCCGAGCGCGGCCATCTGGATCGCGGAGCTGTGGAAGCGCGCGGGCCTGCCGGACGGCGTGTTCACGGTGCTGAACGGCGACAAGGAGGCCGTGGACGGGCTGCTCACGCACCCCGACGTGCGGGCGATCTCGTTCGTGGGGTCCACACCCATCGCGCAGTACGTGTACGAGACGGGCACCAGGCACGGCAAGCGCGTGCAGGCGCTGGGAGGTGCGAAGAACCACATGCTCGTGCTGCCGGACGCGGACCTCGACCTGGTGGCCGACTCCGCCGTCAACGCGGGCTTCGGGTCGGCGGGGGAGCGCTGCATGGCGATCTCCGTGGTCGTCGCGGTCGAGCCCGTCGCGGACGCGCTCCTCGAGCGCATCTCCTCCCGCATGTCGGGGCTCCGCGTGGGCGACGGCCGCCGCGGCTGCGACATGGGCCCGCTCGTGACCGAGGCGCACCGCGACAAGGTGGCCTCCTACATCGGCATCGCCGAGGAGGACGGCGCCCGGATCGTCGTCGACGGCCGCGGCATCGAGGTCGACGGCGAGGCCGACGGCTTCTGGCTCGGCCCGACCCTCATCGACGCGCTGCCGACGAGCTCGCGGGCGTACACGGAGGAGATCTTCGGGCCCGTGCTCGGCGTCGTCCGGGTGCGCACCTACGAGGAGGGCGTGGCCCTCATCAACGCCGGCGCGTTCGGCAACGGCACGGCGATCTTCACCAACGACGGCGGCGCCGCGCGCCGCTTCCAGAACGAGGTGCAGGTCGGCATGATCGGGATCAACGTGCCCATCCCCGTGCCCGTCGCCACCTTCTCGTTCGGCGGCTGGCGGTCGAGCCTGTTCGGCGACACCAAGGCCCACGGCGCGGAGGGCGTGCGCTTCTTCACCCAGCAGAAGGCGATCACGAGCCGCTGGCTCGACCCGTCCCACGGCGGCGTCGACCTCGGCTTCCCGCAGAACTGACCCGCACCACCGCCCGCTGCACGGCCGGCACCCGACGACGACGACGGAGACGAGCATGACGACGAACGAGGCGTGGCTGCACCCGCGCGGCAGCATCGGCCGGGACGGCTGGGAGAGCGTGGTCGACGGATCGCTCCCCGGCTGGGAGCACACGGGCCTCCGGGTCGCGGTGCTCGGCGACGGCGACCAGCTCGAGCTGCCCGCGTCCAGCGTCGAGCGCATGGTCGTGCCGCTCGCGGGGTCCTTCGCCGTGCGGCACCGGGAGGGCGACGGCGAGGAGCGGGTCGCGGACCTCGAGGGCCGCGCGTCGGTGTTCGCCGGCCCCACCGACGTGCTGTACCTGTCGTGCGCGTCGAGCGCGGTGCTCACGGGATCCGGCCGCGTCGCCGTCGCCGAGTCGCCCGCCACCCGGCACGTGCCGACCCGCCGCATCGCCCGCGAGGACGTGTCCGTCGAGCTCCGCGGCGCCGGCCGGTCGAGCCGCCAGGTGCACAACTTCGGCACCCCCGGCACCCCCGGGTCCCTCGACGCCGAGCGGCTCATCGTCTGCGAGGTCCTGACGCCCGCCGAGAACTGGTCGAGCTACCCCGCGCACAAGCACGACGAGGAGCGGCCCGGCGTCGAGTCCCGGCTGGAGGAGATCTACTACTTCGAGTCCGAGGTCGGCCGGGGCCTCCCGGCGCCCGCGGAGGCGGATCCGTTCGGCCTGTTCCACACGTCCTCCTCGCCCGCGGGCGACATCGCGATCGACGCGGTCGTGCGCACGGGCGACGTCGCGCTCGTGCCGTTCGGCTACCACGGGCCCGCGGTCGCGGCGCCCGGCTACGACCTCTACTACCTCAACGTCATGGCGGGGCCGGGCGCCGACCGCGCCTGGCTCATCACCGACCACCCGGCGCACGGCTGGATCCGCGGCACGTGGGAGGGGCAGGGCATCGACCCGCGCCTGCCGTTCGCCGCCGACCCCGAGGCCGCCGCGCCCGAGGCCGCGCTGCCCGAGGCCGCCGCGCCCGCATCCGACCCCGACCAGGAAGCACCCACCCGATGACCGAGCCCACCACCCGCATGACCGTCAGCCAGGCGCTCGTCGCGTTCCTCGCGGCGCAGTGGACGGTCGACGGCGACCACCGCGAGCGCACCATCCCCGGCGTCTTCGGGATCTTCGGCCACGGCAACGTCGCCGGCATCGGGCAGGCGCTCATGCAGGCGAACGCCCAGGACCCGGACCTCATGCCGTACCACCAGGCCCGCAACGAGCAGGCGATGGTGCACCAGTCCGTCGGCTTCGCGCGCATGCACCGCCGCCTCGCGACGTACGCGAGCGCCGCGTCCGTGGGCCCCGGCGCCGCCAACATGCTCACCGGGGCCGCCCTCGCGACCGCCAACCGCCTGCCCGCGCTGCTCCTGCCGAGCGACACCTTCGCGACGCGCGTGGCGGATCCGGTGCTTCAGCAGCTCGAGCTGCCCCACGACATCGGGATCACCGTGAACGACGCGTTCCGCCCGCTGTCGCGCTTCTTCGACCGCGTGCAGCGGCCCGAGCAGCTGTACTCGATCGCGCTCGCCGCCATGCGCGTGCTCACCGACCCCGCCGAGACGGGCGCCGTCACCATCGCGCTCCCGGAGGACGTGCAGGCGGAGGCCCTCGACGTGCCGGACGCGTTCCTCGCGCCGCGCGAGTGGCACCTGCGCCGCCCGGTGCCGGAGCGCGGGCCGCTCGCCCGCGCCGTGCAGGCCGTGCGCGACGCCCGCACGCCGCTCATCGTCGCGGGCGGCGGCGTGATCTACAGCGCGGCCGAGGGCGCCCTCCTCCGCTTCGCCGAGCAGACGGGCATCCCCGTCGCCACGACGCAGGCGGGCGGCGGCGCCCTCGTCTGGGACCACCCGCAGTACCTGGGCGGCATCGGCGCCACCGGATCCACGGCCGCGAACCGACTCGCCGCCGAGGCGGACGTCGTCATCGGCATCGGCACGCGCTACTCCGACTTCACCACCGCGAGCCGCACGGCGTTCCAGCGCCCGGACGTGACCTTCGTGAACGTCAACGTGGCGCCCTTCGACGCCTACAAGCACGGCACGCAGCTGCCCGTCGTCGCCGACGCGCGCGAGGCGCTGGAGGCGCTCATCGCGGCGCTCGCCGGCACGCGCGTGGACGCCGCGTACGCCGACCGCATCGCCCGCGAGAAGCGCGAGTGGGACGCCGCCGTCGACCGCGCGCTCGCGCCCACGGGCGGCACGCTCCCCGGTCAGCCGGAGATCATCGGCGCCGTGCAGGCCGCGAGCGACCCGCGCGACGTCGTCGTGCAGGCCGCCGGCTCCCTCCCCGGCGACCTCCACAAGCTCTGGCGGGTGCGCGACCCGCTCGGCTACCACGTGGAGTACGCGTTCTCGTGCATGGGCTACGAGATCCCGGGCGGGCTCGGCGTGAAGCGCGGCGCGGAGGCGCTCGGCGACGACCGCGACGTGATCGTCATGGTCGGCGACGGCTCGTACCTCATGCTGCACACGGAGCTCGTGACCGCGGTGGCCGAGGGGCTGAAGATCATCGTCGTCGTGATCCAGAACCACGGCTACGCGTCCATCGGGCACCTCTCCGAGACGGTCGGGACGGAGCGCTTCGGCACGCGGTACCGGTCGCTCGACCCGGCCGCCCGGAACTTCGAGGGGCGGGAGCCCCTCCCCGTCGACCTCGCGGCCAACGCCCGCAGCTACGGCGTCGACGTGATCGAGGTCGCGCCCGGCCCCGACGCGACGCGGGACCTCGGCGACGCGGTGCGACGCGCGAAGGCGTCGGACCGCACCACGGTGATCCACGTGGAGAGCGACCCGCTCGTCTACGGGCCCGACGGCGAGGGCTGGTGGGACGTGCCGGTGCCCGGCGTCTCCGAGATGCCGTCGACGCGGGCCGCGCACGCGGAGTACGTGGAGAGGCGGAAGGCGCAGCGGCCGCTGCTCGGCTGACGCGAGGACGGGTCCGGGCGCGGGCGCGGGCCCTGGTCGTCAGGATGCTATTTCCTATAGGATCTTGACCCCGGGCATCCGGGACCGACGACCGCGATGGAGCAGCATGCCGGACACACCCGCGAACCCCGCATCCGGGGCCGCCCCCGCCACGGGGAGCGCGCCCGCCCCCGCGTTCACCGCCGAGGACTGGCCCATCGCCACGTGCCTGCACGCGTTCGCGACCGTGGGCCGCGACGGCACGGCCCTCCACGACGCGGACGCCGCCGTGTGGGACCGCATGTTCGCCGACATCGCGCGGGAGGGCTTCACCCTCGCCGAGCTCGCCGACAGCCACATCCGGCCCGCCGACCTGACCCCCGCCCGCCGGGACGAGCTCCTCGCCGTCGCCCGCGCGCACGGCGTGGGCATCCCGTCGGTGCACCTGCAGCGGCAGAGCGTGATCATGCCGGGCCACGAGGAGCGGAACCTCGCGTACGCGCACCGCACGATCGATGCGATCGCCGAGATGGGCATGGAGGTCTTCTCCACGGGCCTCCACCAGCCGTTCAGCGACGCGCAGCGGAAGGCGCTGTGGTTCTGGACCGCGGAGGGCCCGAAGGACCCCGACGACCCCGAGGTGTGGGACGCCGCCGTCACCCGCCTCCGCGAGCTCGGCCGGCACGCCGCCGACCTCGGCCTCCGCATGGCGCTCGAGATGTACGAGGACACCTACCTCGGCACCGCCGACAGCGCCGTGCGCCTCGTGCAAGAGATCGGCCTCGACAACGTCGGCCTCAACCCCGACGTGGCGAACCTCATCCGCCTGCACCGGCCCGTCGAGAGCTGGCGCGAGCTGTACGCGAAGACGCTGCCGTACGCGAACTACTGGCACGTGAAGAACTACATGCGCGACGAGGCGGCCGACGGCAGCTGGGCCACCAGCGTGCCCACCACCATGAGGTCCGGCCTCATCGACTACCGGCAGGTGATCCGCGACGCGGTCGAGCTCGGCTTCGACGGGATCATCCTCACCGAGCAGTACGGCGGCGACAGCCTCGGCGTCTGCGCGGAGAACCGGGACTACATCCGCACCCTGCTCCCGCAGGGCGCACGAGGACAGGAGGGGTCGTCATGACCGCACAGGACAGCACGGGCGGCGTCGCCCGGGAGATCGCCATCGTCGGATCCGGCTACATGGGCGGCGGCATCGCGCAGGTGCTCGCGCTCGCGGGCGCGCGCGTCCGCATCGCCGACATCTCGGAGGAGATCGCGGTCGCCAACCACGCCCGCCTGCTGGAGGAGGCCGGCCGCTTCGTCGCGGACGGGCTGTTCCCGCCCGACGCCGTGGAGCGCATCGCCGCGGCCGTGACGCCCGCCGCGTCCATCGAGGAGGCCGTCGCCGGCGCCGACTTCATCGAGGAGGCGGTGCCCGAGAAGCTCGAGATCAAGCACGCGACGCTCCGGCGCATCTCGGCGGCGGCGCGCCCCGACGCCGTCATCGGGTCGAACACCTCCACCATCCTCATCGGCTCGCTCGCGGAGGCCGTGACCAACCCGGAGCGGTTCCTCGGCGTGCACTTCTCGAACCCCGCGCCGTTCATCCCGGGCGTCGAGCTCATCCCGCACGCGGGCACGGACGAGTCCGCCGTCCGCATGGCGGAGGCGATCGTCGCGGCCACCGGCAAGGAGACCGCGCGCGTCACCGACAGCACCGGCTTCGTGCTCAACCGGCTGCAGTACGCGCTCTTCCACGAGGCGACGCAGATCGTGGAGGAGGGCATCGCGACCCCCGAGGACATCGACACGATCGTCCGCACGACGTTCGGCTTCCGCCTGCCGGTGTTCGGGCCGTTCGCGATCGCGGACATGGCCGGCCTCGACGTGTACGCGTTCTGCTACGCGTCGCTGCAGACGCGCTGGCCGGAGCGCTTCGCGACGCCGGCGTCGCTGCAGGCGCACGTGGACGCGGGCGAGTACGGCACGAAGACGGGATCCGGGTACCTCGACGTGCCGAGCGAGCGCACCGCGGCGCTCGTGGCGTACCGCAACAAGGCGTACGTGGCCATCAAGCAGCTCATGGACGAGCTCGGCCCGGCGCCCGTCGGCTGACGCCCAGCAGCGGTCCTCAGCAGCAGCCGCTCAGCAGCAGTCGCAGGCCGCGACCTCGCGTTCGCCGGTGAGGGCGGACACGGGCGTCGTGCAGGCCTCGCCGCGCCAGGCTTCGAGGCCCTCGCGGACGGCGAAGACCACGATCACGAGCCCGGCGACGGGATCGGCCCAGGTCCACCCGAGGGCGAGGTTCAGGACGAGCCCGAGGAGCACCGCGGCGGAAAGGTAGCTGCAGATCAGCGTCTGCTTCGAGTCCGCGATCGCCGACGCGGAGCCGAGCTCGGTCCCGGTGCGGCGCTCGAGCAGGCTGAGAAAAGGCATCACCGCGAGGCTGACCGCGGCGAGCACGATGCCGACGGGGGAGTGCTCGGGCTCGCGGATGCCCGTGAGGGCGAGGACGGCGTCGACGCTCACGAACGCGGCGAGTCCGAAGAAGGAGACCGCGATGACGCGGAGGGCGACGCGCTCGCGCTCCTCCGGGTCGGGGGCGGCGAACTGCCACGCCACCGCGGCGGCCGACAGCACCTCCACGATCGAGTCGAGGCCGAAGCCGACGAGCGCCGTGGAGGAGGCGATGGTGCCGGCGGAGATCGCGACGACCGCCTCGACGACGTTGTAGGCGATGGTGCCCGCGACGATCCACCGGATGCGGCGCCGCAGCAGCGCGCGCCGGGCGGGGGCCGGACCCGCGGGCGCGAGGAGCGCGCTCACGCGCCGGGCTCGCAGCAGAGCGGCACGTCGCAGTCGGCGTCGGCGCAGGGGGCGCCGTCGTCGACCGCGAGCACCACGTCCACGAGCGCGCCGAGGGCCCGGGCGAGGTGCGCGTCGGTGATCTCGTAGCGGGTCGACCGGCCCTCGGGCACCGCGACGACGATCCCGCAGCCGCGGAGGCAAGTGAGGTGGTTCGACACGTTCGAGCGGGTGAGCCCGAGCTCGCGGGCCAGGAGGCTGGGGTACCCGGGCCCCTGCAGCAGGGAGAGCAGGATGCGGGAGCGGGTCGGGTCGGCCATGGCGCGGCCGAGCCGGTTCATCACGTCGACGCGGGAGGCGATGGTCAGCATCCGCTGACCATACAGCGGATGCTGACCGATCGCTACGGTGGATCTCGCGAGTAGTCCGGCTAGGCGCTGGCCGTGCTCGACGCGTCCGCCGCGTCGCGCCGCGAGCGCTCGCGCACCCGCTCGATGTGCGCGCGCATCGCGGCGGCGGCAGCGTCCGGGCCCTCGGCGACCGCGTCGATGATCGCCCGGTGCTCGTGCACCGCGTCGTCGGCGTCGTGGACGCCGGTGCGCATCGTCTGCCGCATGCGGTGCACGCGGGTGGAGATGGACTCCGACATGTCGAGGAGGAACGGGTTGCCGGTCGCCTCGAAGATGCGGTGGTGGAAGTCCCAGTCGACGACGAAGTACTCGCGGATGAGGCCAACGGGCATGTCGCCGTCCCCCGCTGCCGTGCGCACCCGGCGGGTGGTCTCCTCATGGGCCGCGAGGGCCTCCTCGAGCGCGGGGACGAGGCGCGCCGGGTCCTGGGCGGCCAGCCCCGCCGCCCCGCCCTCGAGCACGAGGCGCGCGTCGAACAGCGCCTCCAGCTGGTCCCCGGCGAGGGGCGGCGCGACCCGGTAGCCCTTGTGCGCCTCGCGGGCGACCAGCCCCGTGCGCTCCAGCTGCACGAGCGCCTCGCGGACGGGCGTGGGGGAGACGTGCAGGTCCCGCGCGATCTGGTCGATGGCGAGCCGGGAGCCGGGCTCCAGCGCCGATCCCATCAGCATGTCGAGGACGAGGTCGTAGACGCGGTCGCGCAGCCCCTGGCGCGCGGTCATCGAGGTCGCGTCGAGGGGGAGGCCGGTGGTCACCAGGACAGTCTGCCGTCAGCCGGCGGGATCCGCCGCCGTGCCGGCCCCGGCGCGCGCGTGCACCTCGTCGAGCACGGCCGCGAGGGCCCGCGGATCGTGCGCGGACCGGCCGAGGAAGAGCCCGTCGACGTCGTCGCCGATGCGGGTGAGGAGCCCGGGCCCGGCGCTCCCGCCGTAGATGACCGACGATCCCGGATGCGCGGGCAGCGCGCGGACGTGCGCGCGGAGCCCGCGGCACACCTCGCGGATGTGCGCGTCGGAGGCGGGCTCGGCGGCGCCGATCGCCCAGTGCGGCTCGTAGGCGACGACGACCCGGCCGCCGTGCCCCGCATCGCGCGCGAGCGACAGCGCGTCGTCGAGCTGCCGCGCGCACTCCCGCGCGGCGTCGCCGGCGTCCTGCCGCTCCTCCTCGCCGATGCAGAGGACCGGGACCAGGGCGTTCCGGAGCGCCGCGTCGGCCTTCCGCCGGACGACCTCGTCGGTCTCCCCGAAGAGGCGCCGCCGCTCGGCGTGGCCGACCTCCACGAAGGCGCCGCCGACCTCCCGGATCTGCCCGCCCGACACCTCGCCCGTGAACGCGCCCGCGTCCTCCGCGGCGAGGTCCTGCGCGCCCACGGCGGCGACGCCCCGGAGGATCCGCCCCGCCTCCGGCACCGCCAGGTACGACGGCAGCACCACGAGCTCCGCCTGCCCGCCCGTGACCGCCGGATGCGCGCGCGCCAGCCCGGCCACGGCCGCGCACCACTCGAGGGTGGCGGCGTGGCCGAGGTACATCTTGAGGCTCACGCCGACCACGGCCGGGGTCCGGGGCGCGCCCATGCGGCTACCCGGCCTCGTACGCGCGGATCTCGTCGACCTTGTCGGCCGACGCGCTCGTCGTGTCGAACTCGTACGTCAGCCACTCGCGGACGTTCCGCCGGGCGAGCTCCAGCCCGACGACCCGCTGGCCCATGCACAGCACCTGCGCGTCGTTGGAGAGCACGCTGCGCTCCACCGAGAAGCCGTCGTGCGCGGTGACGGCGCGGATCCCGGCCACCTTGTTCGCCGCGATGGCCATGCCGAGGCCCGTACCGCAGATCAGCAGCGCGCGGTCGGCCTCGCCGCGCGCGACCATCTCGGCCGCCGTGGTCGCGACGGTGGGGTAGTTCGTGTGGCCGTCGGCGTCGACGCCCACGTCGACCACCGAGGCGACGAGCCCGCTCGCCTCGAGGTCCGCCTTGAGGGCCTCCTTGTGGTCGTAGCCGGCGTCGTCCGCGCCGACGACGATGCGCCAGGTCCTGGTCATGATGTCCTCCTCCTGCTGGGGTCCCTCACCGGTCGGCGAGGGTGCGGCCGACGGCCGCGGTGATGAGCGCGAGCGAGACGGCGCCCGGGTCCGCCGCGCCCACCGAGCGCTCGCCGTGCGAGCGGGCGCGTCCCATGCCGGCCCGGAGCGCGGCGGTCGCGTCGGCGGCCTCCTGGGCGGCGGCGCTCGCGTCGGCCCAGGCGTCGGCGAGCGGGGCGCCGGATCCGACGCGCTCCGCGAGCACCTCGGCGAACGGCACGAGCGCGTCGACCATGGTCTTGTCGCCGAGCGCGGCCTTGCCGTGGCCCATGACGGCGTGGCGCGCGGCGCCGACGCCGGCCGCCACGGCCGGTGCGGTGACGGGATCCGCGTCCGCGTCGTCGAGGGCGTCGCCGACCGCCTGCAGGATGAGCCCCCACAGCGCGCCGGACGTGCCGCCGCCCTTGTCGGACCAGGCGTCGCCCGCGAGGCGGAGGACCGTGCGGGCACCGGCGCCCGCCGCCAGGGCCGACGCCGCGCGCTCGGCGGCGGCGCGGGATCCGCGCAGCATGCCGATGCCGTGGTCGCCGTCGCCCGCGACCGCGTCGAGGCGGCCGAGCTCGTCGGCGTGCTCGGCGACGACCCGGTGCGCGGCGTCGAGCGCCGCGGCGACCCGGACGGCGGCCGCGCGGGACGCGTCGGTGGCGTCGGGGATGGCGGCGTCGACCTCGTCGTCCTCGCGCGCGTCGACGGGCTGCAGCGCCGATCCGTCGAACGCGCCGCTGCGGAAGGCCGGGGTGTCCGCGGGCGCGGTCCACAGCCGCTCGAGCTCCTCGTCGAGCCAGAACAGCGTGAGCGAGGCGCCCGCCATGTCGAAGCTGGTGCAGAACTCGCCGACCTGCGGGTCGACGAGGGTGATGCCCGCCTCCTCCAGCAGGTCCGCGACCCGCGTGAAGACCACGTACAGCTCCTCGTTCTTCACCGATCCCAGGCCGTTGAGGACGGGGACCACCCGCGCGCCCCGCACCTCGACCCCGTCGGGGACCTCGGCCTCGGCGAGCAGGTGCCGCACGAAGAGCTCGGCGAGGCCGTCGGCGGAGGGGATGTCGGTCTCGTCGATGCCGGGCTCGCCGTGGATCCCGAGCCCGATCGCCATGCGCCCCTCCGGCACGGAGAACAGCGGCTCGTCCGCCCCGGGCAGGGTGCAGCCCGTGAAGGCGACGCCCATGGACCGGGTGCGCGCGTTGGCGTGCCGGGCGATGCGCTCGGCGCCGTCGAGGTCGTAGCCCGCGGCGGAGGCCGCGCCGGCCGCCTTGAATACGGTGAGGTCGCCCGCGATGCCGCGGCGCCGCTCCTGCTCGTCGGGGCCGGCGCTGAAGATGTCGTCCGTCACGACGACCGTGCGGCAGTCGATCCCGTCACGCCGCACCCGCTCCTGCGCGTCGTCGAAGTGGAGCACGTCGCCCGCGTAGTTGCCGTAGAGGAGGAGCGCGCCGCGGCCCTGGTCGCTGGAGCGGATCACAGACTCCACCTGGTGCGCGGAGGGCGAGGCGAAGAGGTTGCCCATGGCGGCGCCGTGCGCGAGCCCGGGGCCGACCAGCCCGCCGAACGCGGGGTAGTGGCCCGAGCCGCCGCCGATGACGACCGCCACCTCGGGCTCGGCCGCGCGGGTGGAGCGGGAGACGCCGCCGTGCACCCGCCGGACCCACCGGCCGTTGGCGCGCACGAAGCCCGCCGTCATGTCGTCGGCGAAGTCCGCGGGGTCGTTCCAGAGCCGGGTCATCCGTCAAGTCCTCCTCGTCGAGCACGCGGTCGTGATTAACAGATCCTATAGGATATTGGATCTTCCGCGCATGCTCCGGGCGAGGCGGATCAGCCCGTGCGCCCCTCCGCGCGGAGGACCTCCGCCGCCACGTCGCGCAGGCGCCGGGACGTCGACCGCGCCTGCCGCCGCAGCACCGTGAAGGCCTCGTCGACCGTGATGCCCATGCGCTGCGCGATGGCCCCCTTCGCCTGCTCGATCACGACCCGGCTGTCGAGCGCCAGCTGCAGCTGGTCGCCGAGCGCGTTGCTGCGGTCGAGCGCGTGCTGCTGCAGCACGCTCAGGGTGGCGAGGTCCGCCAGCGTCTGCACGAGCGCCGCGTCCCGGTCGCTGAGCGGCCCGGGCTCGGGGGCGAAGAGGCAGAGCGACCCGAGGGTCCGTCCGCGCAGGCGCATGGGCGTGGCGTACGCGGCCCGGAAGCCGCCCTCGGCGGCGAGCCGCGAGAAGCGCGGCCAGGCGTCGGCGCGTTCCGCGATCTCGGGGACCTCGATGGGCTCGCCGCCGCGCACGCAGTCGAGCGCCGGGCCCTCGAGGGCGCCGAGCTGCGCCTCCTCCACGTCCGCCGCGCGCTCGCTCGTGGACGCGACGACGTGGAGGTCGCCGCCCGCGTCGACGAGCACGATCCCGCCCTCGGTCGCGGATGTGTGCCGCGTGCTCGCGCGCACGAGGTCCGCGAGCACGTCGAGCACGTCGGAGTCGGCGAGGGAATCGGCCAGGGCGCTGAAGGCATCGTCGTCGAGGTCGCTCATCCCTCCACGTTAGGCCGGACGGGTGCCGCTGGGGAGGGGGGGCGCCGCCCCGGTGTCGAAGGTGCTACGCGGGGTCGTGCGCCCCGTCGTCGAACGCGGCCGTGGACGCGCGGAGGTCGGTCGGCTCGGGATCGTGGCGGACGTCCTCCGCGAGGACGCGCGCCGCGTCGAGGATCCGGACGGCCACCAGCGCGGGCACCGTCCACGTGAGGGTGGCGGTCACGGTCGCGACGTCGTCCTCCGTGATCCCCGTCCCCGGGAAGTCCACGCGCACGTCGCGCGTCTCGGAGCGCACGCCGGCGCCCGCGTCGAGCGCGGCGACGATGCGGTCGTCGTCGTAGGGGATGTTGCTGATGGCCATGAGGCCCTTCCAGGTGATGGAGCGCGACGACGGGCGGACGCCCGTCGGTGGTCAGCCGGCCGCGGGGGGCGTGTCCTGGGAGGCGGGCGAGGCGGGCTCCCGCACGAGGTGCAGGCCGGCCGACGTGTTCGCGGCGAGCATCATCGCCTCGACCCAGGCCATGTTGATCGCCGGAGCGCGACCGCCGAGGTAGACGAACTCCAGGGGGATCTCGGGGGCGATCCAGATGGTGCGCCGCCCGTCGCCCTCGGACGCGGGGTTCTTCCAGGAGAACGAGAAGCTCTCCTTGCGGCGGAGCTTGTTGATGATGACGATCTGCAGGTGCGCGAGCGCGCGGTCCTCCATCTCGGTGCGGCTGCGGGAGTCGTGGATGAGGTGGCCCATGTCCGGCTCTCTCTCCGTTCATCCAGACGCGGGAGGCTCCTGCGTCGTCGCGCTGTTCGTCGTCAGCACGCGGGGACGGGGGCGCCCGGACGCGTCGACGCGATGAGGACGCTGGGGCGTGGCTCGAGGCGTGGATCGAGCCTAGCCACGGCTCGTCCGGGTCCTCCGTCCGGGTCCGTGCGGGTACACGATCCTGATGCCGAAGGTAACGACCCTCACGGGTCCCTGCTCATTCCGGCCGGACCCTTGACCCCACGGTGCTGGTTGGGATGTCTGCCGTCACTCGAACCGGAAGTGGTCCTCGTCCACGACGCTCCCGGGGTGGGCCTCGCCGGCGGACACGGCCTCGGGCCGCTCCCAGCGGTCGATCCGCGACCGCATGAGCGCCACGGCCTCGGCGTTCTCGGGCGCGGGCAGCCGCGTGCTCGCCGTCTCCGCCATGAGCGGCGCCCCGGCGGTAAGGAGGAACGTCGCGTCCACCTCGTCCCCGTCGGAGCTCAGGGCGCGGAGGGTGACGCTGTCCCCGCGCCCGTGGCTGGCCAGCACGGCCGCGTACTCGATGAGGGTGTCGGCGGCCTCGTCGCCCAGGAGGAGCGACTTCTCGGCGTAGGTGATGTGCTTCATGGCGCTGAGGCTAGGCGCGCGGATGCGCATCGCCACGGCCCTTGACTCGACGGGTTCTGGGGGGGGCTGCTACCGGTCGACCAGGGTGATCTCGAACGAGTAGAGGTCGGGTCGGTAGCAGTGCTGGCCGTGCTCGACCGCGCGGCCGGAGCTGTCGAACGCC
Organism: Clavibacter sp. GW821-FHT01D01; assembly: GCF_059422605.1. Lineage (NCBI taxonomy): Bacteria > Bacillati > Actinomycetota > Actinomycetes > Micrococcales > Microbacteriaceae > Clavibacter > Clavibacter sp. GW821-FHT01D01. Next base: position 147,989 of record NZ_JBWKXC010000007.1, on the reverse strand, counting down.
GTGCGCGACATCGTGAGCACGGCGCCTCCGCGCGGCAGGTCGAGGAGCCGTGCCTCGGACGCGGTCGCCGCGCGCGCGCCGATGCGCTGCTTCGCGACCCGCATGATCACGCCGCGGCCGCGGAGCAGCTGGTACAGGCCGTGCGTCGCGAGCTCCTCGGGGTCGAGGTCGACGAACGGCTCGGGCAGCACGTTGTCGAGGATCGCCAGGGGCACGCCGTCGGCCGTGCGCAGCCGCGTGAGGTGCAGGACGGGGCTGCCGACCTCGACGCCCAGCGCCTCGGCGGTCCGGTCGTCGGCGGTGCCGCGCGCGGAGGACAGCATCTCCGTGCGCGGCGTCTGGCCCTGCCGCTCGAGGTCCTCGTAGAGGCTCGTGAGCTCGACGTTGCGCGTGACCCGGCCGTGCACGACCTGCGTGCCGATGCCGCGGCGGCGGACGAGCAGGCCCTTGTCGACCAGGTCCTGGATGGCCCGCCGGATCGTCGGCCGCGACAGTCCGAGCCGGTTGCCCAGCGCGATCTCGTTCTCCAGCCGCGCGCCCGCGGGCAGCGTGCCGTCGTGGATCGCCGTCTCCAGCAGGTTGGCCACCTGGTAGTAGAGCGGCACCGGGCCCGAGCGGTCGAGCGCCAGGAACAGGTCGGGGGGCAGGATCTGCTCCGGTTGCGTCACGCGGATCGCTCCCTCGCTGGTCAGGTCAACGTCTCATCCTGGCACGCGCCCGTTCACGCGTCCGGCGCCGGCCGGCTCCCGTCCGCACCTGGGTCGCGCGCCAGCTCGTGGGCGAGGGAGTCCAGCTCGGCGCCGCCGGCCATGAGGCTCGTCAGCTCGCCGAGCGTGATCTCGTCCTTCTCGAACGTGCCGAGGCTCGATCCGCGGTTCAGCAACAGGAACCGGTCGCCCACCGGGAACGCGTGGTGCGGGTTGTGCGTGATGAAGACCACGCCGAGGCCCTGGTCGCGCGAGCGGGCGATGTACCGCAGCACCACGCCCGACTGCTTCACGCCGAGCGCGGCCGTCGGCTCGTCGAGGATCAGCACGCGGGCGCCGAAGTGCACGGCCCGCGCGATCGCCACGCACTGGCGCTCGCCGCCGGACAGCGTGCCGATGGGCTGGTCGACGTCGCGCAGGTCGATGCCCATCTGGGCGAGCTGGTCGTGCGTGATGGACTTCATGGCCTGCACGTCGAGCCGGCGCAGCGGCCCCCGGCCCTTCGTGATCTCGGAGCCCAGGAAGAAGTTCCGCCAGACGGGCATGAGCGGCACGACCGCGAGGTCCTGGTAGACCGTCGCGATGCCCGCCTGCAGGGCCGCGCGCGGCGAGCCGAGCGTGACGGGCTCGCCGTCGAGCAGCATCGTGCCCTCGCTCGGCGCATGCACGCCCGCGAGCATCTTGATGAAGGTCGACTTGCCGGCGCCGTTGTCGCCCAGCACGCAGGTGACCTGGCCGGCGTTCACGACCGTCGAGACGCCCGTCAGCGCGTTGACGGCGCCGTAGCTCTTGCCGATGTCGCGGACCTCGAGGATGGTCGAGCCGACCGGGGGCAGCGCGGGAGTCGGGCGCCCGCCCGCCTCCTCGGCGGCACCGGGCGTGGCGCCCGCGAGGCGCGCGGATGCGGCGCCGGGATCGATGTCCGTGGTCATCGTCCGCCTCCCGCCCGCGTGCGCACCAGGTTGTTGAGGAGCACGGCCGCGAGGAGCATGCCGCCGAGCACGGTCCGCAGCCAGTTCGTGTCCCACTGGGCGAACGTGATGCCCTGGAAGACCATGCCGTAGATGAGGGCGCCGAGGGCCGCGCCGATCGCGGAGCCGAAGCCGCCCGTGAGCAGGCACCCGCCGACCACCGCGCAGATGATGTAGATGAACTCCTGGCCGACGCCCGTGTTCGCCTGCACCGTCGAGGTGCGGAACAGCGAGATCATCCCCACGAGCCACGCCGCGCCCGCCGTGCCCATGAAGAGGCCGACCTTGGTCCTGAAGACCGGGACGCCCACCTGGCGGGCGGACTCCTTGGCGCCGCCGACCGCGAAGATCCAGTTGCCGGCGCGGGTGCGCAGCAGGATCCACGTGGCCACCGCGGCGACGAGGAACCACCACAGCACGGAGACGTAGAAGTTGCCGCCGCCGATCTGGAGCGACGAGCCGAAGATGGGCTGGATGGCGTCGTAGGACGGCACCTTCGTCATGCCCTGGATGGCGACCTGACCGGTGATGAGCTTCGTCACCGCGAGGTCGACGCCGGCGAGGGCGAAGAACGTGCCGAGGGTCACGATGAAGCTCGGCAGGCCCGTCTTCATCACGAGGAAGCCGTTGAGGGCGCCGACCGCGAGGGCCGCCGCGAGCGACACGACCACCGCGACCCAGATGCTGAGGCCGTAGTGGGAGGTGAGGATGCCGACGACGAGGGCCGAGAAGCCCGTCATGACGCCGGCGGAGAGGTCGAACTCGCCGCCGATCATGAGCATCGCGACGGCGACCGCCATGATCCCGAAGGTCGAGGCCGACTCGAGCCACACGCCCGCTCCGGCGAGGGTGAGGAACTGCGGCGTGTAGAGGGAGAAGAAGAGCAGCACGGCGAGGGCGGCCACGAGGGCGCCGATCTCCGGTCGGGCGAGGATCTTGCGGATCGGCCTGTTCTCGAGGCGCGGCCTCGTGGCGATCGTCACGATGTCCGTCGTGGTCAACGCGGGCTCCTAGGGGTGTGGGCGGTGCACGGGGGTGGGGATGCGGGGTCGTCGCCGGTGCGGCGGCGTGCGGGTCCGGGTCCGGGTGCCGCGGACGGCACCGGGACGGCGGGCCGGGCGCGTCGTGCGTGCCCGGCCCGGCGGCCTAGCGGGTGCCGTTCGCCGCGAACTCGGCGACCTGCGCCGCGTTGTCCTCCGTCACGAAGGCCGGGCCGGAGTAGACGGGCTGGCCGCCGCCGATCACGTTGCCGTTCGTGGCGTAGAGCTGGAGCGCCGTGACGCCGAGGAACCCCTGCACGTAGGGCTGCTGGTCGACCGCGAACAGGACGGTGCCGGCCTCGACGGCGCTGACGACGTCCTCCGAGAGGTCGAAGGTGCCGATCTGGGCCGCGCTGCCCGACTCCTCCACGGCGCCGACCGCGTCGATCGCGTACTGGCCGCCGAGGGTCAGCACGCCGTCGATGGAGGGGTCCGCCTGCAGCTTGGACTTGATGGTCGCCTTGACCTCCGCGTCGTTCGTGCCGTCGACCTGGAGGTTCGCCATCTGCCCGGGGAAGGCGCTCGCCGCGGACGAGCAGCGCTCCTCCAGCCCGACGTTGCCGGCCTCCTGGATGACGCACAGCACGTTCTCCAGGCCCGCGTCGCCGAGGCGCTCCCCGACGGCCTCGCCCGCGACGGTCTCGCTCTGGCCGATGTGCGTGAGGGCCCCGAACTCGGCGGAGCGCTCGATGCCGGAGTTGATGGTGACGACGGGGACGCCGGCCGCCACGGCCTTCTCGATGCTGTCCTGCAGGCCGTCCGGGTTGGCCATGGAGACGACGATGCCGTCGACGTCCTGCGCGACCGCGTTGTCGATGAGCTGCGACTGCTTGGCGGGGTCCGGGTCGGCGTTGTACGTGATGGTGGCGCCGTAGTCGCCGCCCGCCGTCTCCGCGCCGGACTTCACGCGGTCCCAGAACGCGTCGCCGGGGCCCGAGTGGGTGACGACGGCGAAGGTGAGGTCCCCGCCGCCTCCGCCGCTGCCGCCGCCGGCGGTGGGCGCGGCCTCCTGGCCGGTGCCCGCGCACGAGGTCAGGAGGAGGCCGGCCGCTATCACGAGGCCGAGGGGGGCGAGGGATCTGCTCTTCATCGAATGCTCCTTGTCGGGCGGACGCCCGCACGCGGGGTCCTGACGTCGTCGTCGGGGCGATCCTCGTCCCGCTCGTCGTCCTTGTCAATACATACTGACAAGAAGACGCCGGGTCGAGACCTCTCGGGCGCGCGAGGCCGTCCGACCCCTCAGTCTGCCGCGTGCCCGCACCCGCGCCCGCCCGCGCCGAGGCCCGGGCGCGCGCGGCGCGACCGGGACCTCGGGATGGACGGCGGGTCAGAGCGAGACGGGCACCGCCACGCGCTCGACGGCCGAGCGCTGGGCCGCGTCCGCGAGCACGAGCGCCGCGCGGCCGTCCTCGAACGTCGGGCTGTCGGACTCCTCGCCGCGCGCGAGGCGGATGAAGGCGCGGAGCTCCGCCACGTACGCCGCGGCGTAGCGCTCCAGGAAGAAGTCCTGGTACGGCGGCTTGCCCTCGACGCTCGTCGCGGTCGAGAGGCTGACGAGGCTCGTGAGCGCGTTCGCGACCTGCAGCGACCCGCGCGACCCGAAGGCCTCGATCCGCTGGTCGTAGCCCACGGCGCTGTGGCGGGAGTTCGTGATGACGACCAGCGCGCCGCTGGAGGAGCGGAGCGTGACGACGGCCGTGTCGAAGTCGCCGTGCTCGCGGGCTCCCGGGTCGAACGTGGTGGATCCCGTGGCCTGCACCTCGACGATGTCCGGCAGGAAGAAGCGGGCCATGTCCAGGTCGTGGATGGTCATGTCGCGGAAGATGCCGCCGGAGACCGCGACGTAGGCGGCGGGCGGCGCGGCCGGGTCGCGGCTGACGATGGAGAGCTGCTCGAGCTCGCCGACCTCGCCGGCGGCCACGCGGGCGCGGGCCTCCGCGAAGGCCGGGTCGAAGCGCCGGTTGAAGCCGAGGGCGACCGGCACGCCCGCCGAGCGGACGCGGGGGAGGAGCGCGTCCACGCGCGCGATGTCGAGGTCGATGGGCTTCTCGCAGAGCACCGGCAGGCCGGCGTCGATGGCGGCGGAGATGAGGTCGACGTGGGTCGGGGTGGGCGACGCGATGAGGACGGCGTCGATGCCGCCGGATGCCATCATCGCCGCGGCGTCCTCGGTGACGGTCCCGCCGTGGCGGGCGGACAGGGCGTGGGCGCCCTCGACGAAGGGGTCGCAGATCCACGCGAGCTCGGCGTCCGGATCCCGGGCGATGTTCGCGGCGTGGACCTGGCCGATGCGGCCGGTGCCGATCAGGCCGAAGCGCAGGGGGGTCGTGGTCATGTCGCCGTCCTCGTGTCTCGTGGGTGGTGCGGGTGGTGCGGGGTCGGGTGGTGCGGGCCGTGGGCCGGATGCCGGGGACCGCGGCCGGTCGCCGGGTCAGGCCCAGGCGCGTAGGGCCTCGCGGTTCACGCGCTGGTCCTCGGTGCGCTCCGCGCGGAAGGCGCGGATGTCGGCGTCGGGCGCGTTGAGCACGTCCTGCTCCACCACCACCCAGCCGTCGAAGCCCTGGGCATCGACCGCCGCCATGACGCTCGCGATGTCGACGTCGCCGCGGCCGAAGGCCACGAAGGCGCCCGACGACCAGACCTCGCGCATGCCGCCGCCCGCCGCGAGCACCCGGCGGAGCTCGGCGCCGTCGACGTCCTTGAGGTGCAGGTGCGTGATGCGCGCGCCCCAGCGCTCGACGGCCGTGAGCGGGTCGCCGCCGGCGATGACGAGGTGGCCGGTGTCGAGCGTGAGGCCGACGTCGACCGCGTCGAGGAACCGGTCGACCTCCTCCGGCGACTCGACGAAGGTGCCCGCGTGGTGGTGGAAGGTCGGCTCGAGGCCCGCGGCGCGCGTGATCGCGGCGGCCCGCGCGGTGTTGCGGACGAGGCGGGACCAGGCGGCGTCGTCGAGCGGGTCGGCCGCGGCGCCGCGGCCGGGGGCGGCGGCGCGCACGGCGGATCCGGCGTCGGCGAGGGTCGGCAGCGGCAGGCGGGCGGGCCCGGCCTCGGCGGCCTCCTGGAACACGCGGAGCGACGCGTGCAGCTCGGGGAGGGCGGCCTCGAAGGCGTCGTCGTCGGTGAGGGGGAGCTGGATCCACCCGCCCGCGAGCTCGAGTCCCGCTCCGGCGAGGCGGTCGCGCAGCTCCCGGCCGCGGCCGAGGTAGCCGACCGGCCCCAGGTCGATGCCGGAGTAGCCGGTCTCGGCCAGCGCCTCCACCATGTCGTCGGGGGTGACGACCTCGGCGCCCTCGGGGGTCAGCTCGAACACGCCGAAGCTGACGGGCGCACCCGCGACGGTCGCCCTCATCGACGGGACCGGGGCGCGCGGGGGCGGGTGGGGAGGAGCGGGAAGGAGGGGGACATGCGGCGGTGCACAGCCTCTCGGTCGGCGGACGCGCCGGGCGTCCGGCGGCGGAATGTCCTTACAATAGTACAAGCGCACCGGGCGCTCAACGTCCGACGAGGAGCCGCGGAGGTCCCGGACGGCGGCACCGCAGGAGCGCACCGTGCGGCCAGGGTCCACGGGCTGCCGGCATGTGACGAGCGCGTGACGGGACGGTGCCCGGCCTCCCCCCTGCGCCCCCGCGCCGCATAGCCTCGAGGAGGTGCCCCGCCGGGCACCGTCACGCGATGGAGGGGGACACCGGATGACGGCGCACGACGAGGACACCACGAGGCGCGCGGGCCGCGCGCTCCGCCGACCGGCCGCCGTGGGGACGGCGCTGGCCCTCGCCCTGGGCGCGCTCGTCGCAGCCCCCGCGCAGGCCGACACCGTCTCCATCGCGGACGTGCAGGGGACCGGCGGCACGACGCCGTACGCCGGCCGGGTCGTCACCGTGGAGGGCGTCGTCACGGGCGACTACCGCGGCGCGAGCGGCTACGCCGGCGTCGCCATCCAGACCGCCGGCAGCGGAGGCGCGGTCGACGCGACGCCCGGCGCCTCCGACGGCCTCTTCGTCTACCTGGGCGCCGCGGACCCGGCCGTCGCAATGGGCGACCTCGTGCGCGTCACGGGCACCGCCTCCGAGCGGCAGGGCCAGACCCAGGTGTCCGCCACCGCGACCGACCTCGTGCAGGCCGGCGTCGGCGTGCCCGCCCCCACCGCGCTGCCCGACACGCTGCGCGGCGCGGACCGCGAGTCGCTCGAGAGCATGCTCGTCACGCCGACGGGCGAGTACCGCGTCGGATCCGCCCACCAGCTCGAGTCCTTCGGCACGCTGTGGCTGAGCGCGGGCGCCGACCTGCCCGTGAAGGCCACCGACGTGGTGCGGCCGGGCGCGGAGGCCGACCGGATCGCCGCCGACAACCGCGCGCGCCGGCTCCTCCTCGACGACGGATTCGCCATCCAGCTGACGAACGCCGCCTACCCGGCCGGCGCGACCCAGCCGTACTACTCGGCCGAGCAGGTCGTCCGGAACGGCGACGCGCCGGTCTTCCCCGCGACGCCCTACGTGCTCGCCTTCGGCTTCGACGACTGGCGCCTGCAGCCCACGACCCCGCTGACCTCGCTCGACGCGGCCGGCCGCGTGCCGACCTTCACGAGCGCGGCGCCGCGCCCGGCCGCCGCACCGGAGGTCGGCGGCGACGTCCGCATCGCCGGCTTCAACGTCCTCAACTACTTCACGACGCTCGGGGAGCGCGGCGCGCAGACCCCCGAGGAGTTCCGCGCCCAGCGCGCCAAGATCGTCACGGCCATCACCGGGCTCGACGCGCAGGTCGTGACCCTGATGGAGATCGAGGACTCGACGCGCTTCGGCGAGCCGGCCGACACCGCCACCGCCGACCTCGTGCGCGGCCTGAACGACGCGGCGGGATCGGCGGTGTGGGACTACGTGCGCACCCCCGCGGCGCTCCAGGGCACGCCGACCGACGAGATCCAGAACGCGATCGTCTACCGGACCGACGCGGTGACGCCCGTGGGCGCGGCCGCCACGCAGATCGACGAGACGGTGTGGGGCAACGCCCGCGAGCCGATCGCGCAGTCGTTCCGCGGCGGCGACCGGACCTTCACGGTGGTCGCGAACCACTTCAAGTCGAAGTCGGGATCCGGCACCCAGCCCGCCGACGGCCAGGGCTTCTTCAACGCCGACCGGGTCGCGCAGGCCCGGGCCGTCGCGCGCTTCGCGACCGAGCTGCGCGCGTCGAGCGGGTCGGACCTGCTCTACCTGCTCGGCGACTTCAACGCCTACTCCGAGGAGGACCCCATCCAGGTCCTCCGCGACGCGGGCTTCGTCGACCTGGTGGCCGCGCGCGCCCCCGGCGAGCGCACGTACTCCTTCGACGGGGAGGTCGGATCGCTCGACCACGTGCTCGCGACCGGCACCGGTGCGCGCCAGGTCACGGGCGTCGGCGTCTGGGACGTCAACGCGCCGGAGTGGGCGGCGCGCCAGTACGACGGCGCCGCCACCGACGGCACGAGCGCGTTCCGCTCGAGCGACCACGACCCCGTGGTGGTCGGCCTCGACACGGTGCGCGACGCGTCGAGCCTCACCGGCCACGCCGACCGGCTCCTCGCGCGCAGCGGCCAGCCCGTGCGGTACTCGGTGCGGCTCGCGGCCGGCGGGGCGCCCGTCACGGGTCGCGTGCAGATCCTGGACCGGGGGCGCGCGATCGCGTCGGTCGACCTGACCGAGGCCGACGCGGGCCGCGCGACGGTGACGCTGCCGCGCCTGTCGCGGGGGATCCACCTGCTCACGGCGTCCTACTCCGGCGATGACGCGGCCCGGGGCTCCCGCACCGTCTGGCCGTCGATCGTCCTCGTCTGGTAGCGGCGGGGCGGCGCGGGCGGAATGCCCGGGCCGCCCGGCCTGTTGCACCCCACGACCCTGACGACGAGCACGAGAAGAGGACGCACCATGGCCACCACCGAACTGACCGCCGAGAACTTCGAGAGCATCGTCGACCAGAACGGCATCGTCGTCGTCGACTTCTGGGCCGACTGGTGCGGCCCGTGCAAGCAGTTCGCGCCGGTGTTCGACCAGTCGAGCGAGAAGCACGCCGACATCGTCCACGGCAAGGTCGACACCGAGGCGCAGCAGTTCCTCGCGCAGCAGGCCAACATCTCCGCCATCCCGACGCTGATGATCTTCAAGGACCAGACGCTCATCTTCAGCCAGGCGGGCGCGCTGCCCGCCCCGGCGCTGGAGTCGCTCATCCAGGAGGTGCGCGCCGTCGACGTGGCCGCCCTCAAGGAGCAGGCGGCGGCCGAGGCCGCGCAGGCCACCCCCGGCGCGAGCTCGGACCCCACCGCGATCTGAGCCGCGCCCGATCCGCGACGACGGCCCCTCCCCATCCGGGAGGGGCCGTCGTCGTCCCCGACCCCGCCCCACCGCCGCCTGCTCCCCGGGGCCCGGATACGATTGCCGCGATGACCTCCACCCCTCCCGCGCCCGCCGGATCCCCCGCCCTGGCCCCCGCCCTCGAGCGCCTCGGCACGGTCTTCGGGTACGACGCCTTCCGCGGCGACCAGCAGGAGATCGTCGAGCACGTCATCGGCGGCGGCGACGCCCTGGTGCTCATGCCCACGGGCGGCGGGAAGTCGCTCTGCTACCAGATCCCGAGCCTCGTGCGCGAGGGCACCGGCGTCGTCATCTCGCCCCTCATCGCCCTCATGCAGGACCAGGTCGACGCCCTGCGCGCCGTGGGCGTGCGGGCCGCGTTCCTCAACTCCACGCAGGACCTCGAGACCAGCCGCGAGGTCGAGCGCGCCCTCCTCGACGGCGACCTCGACCTGCTGTACCTCGCGCCGGAGCGGCTCATCCTCGACCGCATGGGGCGCCTCCTCGACGAGGCGCGCATCGCGCTCTTCGCCATCGACGAGGCGCACTGCGTCTCCCAGTGGGGCCACGACTTCCGCAAGGACTACCTCTCCCTGTCCATGCTGGCGGAGCGCTGGCCCGAGGTGCCGCGCATCGCCCTCACCGCGACCGCCAACGAGGCTACCCACGCTGACATCACGGCGCGCCTCGGCCTCCAGGACGCCCGGCACTTCGTCTCCTCGTTCGACCGGCCCAACATCCGCTACCGGATCGTGCCGAAGGCCGAGCCGCGCAAGCAGCTGGTCGACCTCATCCGCACCGAGCACGCGGGCGACGCGGGCATCGTCTACTGCCTCTCCCGGAAGACGGTCGAGCAGACCGCGGAGGCGCTGAACAAGCAGGGCATCACCGCGCTGCCGTACCACGCGGGCCTCGACGCGGCGGTCCGCCAGCGCAACCAGGCGCGCTTCCTCCGCGAGGACGGCATCGTCATGTGCGCCACCATCGCCTTCGGCATGGGCATCGACAAGCCGGACGTGCGGTTCGTCGCCCACATCGACCTGCCGAAGTCCATCGAGGGCTACTACCAGGAGACCGGGCGCGCGGGCCGCGACGGGCTGCCGTCCACCGCCTGGCTCGCCTACGGGCTCCAGGACGTCGTGCAGCAGCGCCGCATGATCGACCAGTCCGAGGGCGACGCGCAGCACCGGCGGCGGCTCTCCCAGCACCTCGACGCCATGCTCGCGCTCTGCGAGACCGTGGGGTGCCGTCGCGTGCAGCTCCTCCGCTACTTCGGCGAGGAGACGGGCCCGTGCGGCAACTGCGACACGTGCCTCGAGCCCGTCGAGACGTGGGACGCGACCGTCCCGTCGCAGAAGCTCCTCTCCACCGTCGTGCGGCTGCAGCGCGAGCGCGGCCAGCGCTTCGGGGCGGCGCACCTCATCGACATCCTGCGCGGCGAGGAGACCGAGCGCGTGCGCCAGCAGGGCCACGACCAGCTCGCCACCTTCGGCATCGGCACCGAGCTCACCGACGTCCAGTGGCGCGGGGTGGTGCGCCAGCTCCTCGCGCAGGGCCTCCTCGGCGTGAGCGACGACGGCTACGGCACCCTCGTCATCACGGCCGGCAGCGGCGACGTCCTGACGGGTGCGCGCCAGGTGCCCATGCGGCAGGAGCCCGAGCGCATCGTCCGCGGACGCGGCACGCGCACCACGCGGAGCCGCGGCGGCCAGGTGGTCGACCTCCCCGAGGAGGCGCAGGGCCTGTTCGAGGCGCTCCGCGCCTGGCGCTCGGAGCAGGCCAAGGAGCAGGGCGTGCCCGCCTACGTCGTCTTCGCCGACGTCACGCTGCGCGAGGTCGCCACGGTGCGCCCGGCGGACCTCGGGCAGCTGGCGCAGGTCACGGGCGTCGGGCAGAAGAAGCTCGACACCTACGGCGAGGGCCTCCTGGCGGTCGTCGCCGCGGAGTCCACCGCCTCCGCCTAGGGTCCGGCGGCGCGGCGAGGGGAGAGGGACCCGGTCCCGAGCCTCGAGGGCTACGGGACCGGGCCGCGCACACGGCCGACTTTTACCCGAAGACCGGCCCGGCGCTGGCGGGACAGCTCACCCGAAGAGCTGTCGCCGTTGCCCACGATCGTACTGGTCCGTGCGTCCGCCCCATGCGGGCTGTGAGGAGCGACGGCGTCCCGCTGCCGGACGCGCGGTGGGCCGAAGGGTCCGCTCTCGGTGCGCCGCGCCGCTGAGGGCCGCGCTTCCGCGGGCGACGCAGGCCTCGGACGCCCCCTCGGGATGCCACCCTCCCGGCCGGCACGCGACGCGCCCGTCCTGGCCCCGTCGCCCGACCCCGCGCTGAGGGTTCCCACAACCCGCGGGCCGTCGCCGCGGGACCGCGTTGGAGGCCCGCGACGGGACATTCGGCAGGTGGAGGAATCGTCCGTAGCGTGGCCGGTGCCGGCAGGGACGCCGGCGGAGACGACGGCACGGAGGATCCATGGTCGACACGGCGGCACGAGGACGCACCACCCGCGGCACGAGGGGACGGGGCCCCGCCACGAGCCCGCGCGACGGCGGCGCGCCCGCGGACGGCGCGCTCCGCGAGGCGGACGTGCCGGTCGCCGGCGACGTCGACGCCGAGGTGGCGCGCGACCTCGACCGCACCGACGGGACCGCGGGCACGGGGGACGGCCCGCAGGTCGACGTCGCCCGGCTCGGCCGCATCCTGCTCGGCCGCTGGGCCGACGTCCGCACCTCGTCGCGCGAGCTCACCAGCCGCCCCGAGCTGCACCGCATCGAGGGCCTCGACATGCACCAGCACCGGGCGCGCGTGACCGAGCAGCTGAGGATCCTCGTCGAGCACGGCGGCGTGCACCGCGCGTTCCCCCGCATCGTCGGCGGGCTCGAGGACCACGGCGGCAACATCGCGGGCTTCGAGGAGCTCGTCGCGGCGGATCCCTCGCTCCAGATCAAGGCGGGCGTGCAGTGGGGCCTGTTCGGCTCCGCGGTGATGCACCTCGGCACCGAGCGCCACCACCGGGAGCTGCTGCCCGGGATCATGACCCTCGAGACGCCCGGCGCGTTCGCGATGACGGAGACCGGGCACGGATCCGACGTCGCCAGCATCGGCACGACCGCGACCTACGACCCCGCGACGGGCGAGTTCGACCTGCACACCCCGTTCCGCGCGGCGTGGAAGGACTACCTCGGCAACGCCGCCGTCGACGGGCGCGCGGCGACCGTCTTCGCGCAGCTCGTCACGCAGGGCGTGAACCACGGCGTGCACTGCTTCTTCGTGCCCCTCCGCGACGAGCACGGCGCGTTCCTCCCCGGCATCGGCGGCGAGGACGACGGCCTGAAGGGCGGGCTCAACGGCATCGACAACGGCCGGCTGCACTTCGACCACGTCCGCGTCCCGCGCGCGAACCTCCTGAACCGCTACGGCGACGTGGCCGAGGACGGCACCTACACGTCGGAGATCCCGAGCCCCGGACGCCGCTTCTTCACCATGCTCGGCACCCTCGTGCAGGGCCGCGTCTCGCTCGACGGGGCGGCGACGAGCGCCGCGAAGATCGCGCTGCAGATCGCCGTCACGTACGGCAACGAGCGGCGCCAGTTCGTCGCCGGCGGAACCGACGAGGAGGTGCTGCTCGACTACCAGCGGCACCAGCGGCGCCTGATCCCGCGCATCGCGACCACCTACGCCGCCTCCTTCGCGCACGAGAAGCTGCTCGGCCAGTTCGACTCCGTGTTCTCGGGCACGACGGACACCGACGAGGACCGGCAGGACCTCGAGACGCTCGCCGCCGCGCTCAAGCCGCTCAGCACCTGGCACGCGCTCGACACCATCCAGGAGGCGCGCGAGGCGTGCGGCGGCCAGGGCTTCCTCGCCGAGAACCGCCTCGTCGGGCTCCGCGCGGACCTCGACGTCTACGCGACGTTCGAGGGCGACAACACCGTGCTCCTGCAGCTCGTGGCCAAGCGCCTCCTCACCGACGTCAACCGCCGCTTCGCGAAGGCGGACTTCGGAGTGCTCGCGCGGTACGTCGTGGAGCAGGCCGCCGACCGCACGCTCCGCTCCACGGGGCTCCGGACGCTCGGGCAGGCGCTCGCGGACCGCGGATCCACCGCCCGCTCCGTCGGCCAGCTCCGCGAGCCGGACACCCAGCGCGCGCTCCTCACCGGACGCGTCGAGACGATGGTCGGCGAGATCGCGACAGCGCTCCGGGCCACCCGGAAGATGGCGCCCGCCGAGGCGGCGACGCTGTTCAACCGGCACCAGGACGCGCTCATCGAGGCGGCCCGCGCGCACGCGCAGCTGCTGCAGTGGGAGGCGTTCACGGAGGCGCTGGATCCCGCGTCGGAGACCGGGCGCGCGATGGACGACGGCACGCGTCGCATCCTCACCTGGACACGCGACCTGTTCGGCCTCCGCCTCATCGAGGAGGACCTCGCCTGGTACCTCATCCACGGCCGGATCAGCGCGCCGCGCGCCCGGGCCGTCACCGCCTACATCGACCGGCTCGTCGCGCGCCTGCGCCCGCACGCGCAGGACCTCGTCGACGCGTTCGGCTACACGCCGGCGCACGTCCGCGCCGCCGTCGCCTCGGGGGAGGAGCGGGCGCGCCAGGACGAGGCGCGCGCGTACCGCGACGCGCGGATCGCCGATGGCACGGCGCCGCGCATGGAGCGGAGCGAGAAGAGGAAGACGGCGCGGTAGCGCGGGTCAGAACTCGAGGACGCCGTCGCGGGCCGCGCTCGCCGGGGGCAGCTGCCCGGTCTCGACGTCCTCCATCAGGTGGATCGAGGCGTACTCGGCGGTGGCGATGCGGCCGGCCGCGTCGAACACGGGGAGCGTGCGGCGCAGGAGGAGCCCCGGGCGGCTCGCGTGCCGGAACGCCACGACGACGCGCGTCCGCGGCCAGTCGCCGACGACCGTGACGCTCGAGCCGCTCATGCCCTGCGCCAGCGGGGCGCGTCCGCGCGTGTCGCGCCAGTAGGCGTCGGGATCGCCGAAGCCCGCGACCATGGCCTCCGTGGCCGCGCGGGCCAGCGCGTCGGGCATCGCGACGAGGTCCCAGGGGATCGCGGGGTCGTCGGGGCGCGCGGGCTCCTCGCCCGTCGGGTCGTCGCCCCTCGAGCGGTCGGTCGGGTCGTCGCCCGTCAGGTCCGCCGGACGAGCGGCCTCCCGCTCGTCGTCGTCGCGCAGCGGCCTCGGGTCGTGCGCATCCACCCGCAGCACCGCGGGGAGACCGGCCGGCAGGGCGACGGCGACCTCGGCGTAGGCGTACTCCCACCCGCCGTGCGCGGGCGTCCGCTCGGGTCCGTCCGCGTACAGGACGAGCTGGGAGCCCTCGCCGTGGTCGCTCGCGCGCACGGGCACGCGGTCCACCGTGATCGGGCGGCGCGTGCCGTCGGGCGCGACGACGAGCAGCTCCCGATCCCGACGCCACGACGCGGGCACGTCCGGATCGGGGAGCTCCCGAGCGGTCGAGAGCCAGAGTCCGTGCCGCGTCGCTCCGAGGGAGGCGATGGCGGGCAGCCCGTGGTGCTGCCGGATCCGGCCGTCGAGGGCGACGTGGACGGCGGACGCGGTGGTCTCCCGCGGCACGCCCTCCGGCGCCTCGTCGGGGAGGTACGCGACCCAGACGCCGTCGGACGTGGGCGCGACCTCCTGGACGGGGCGGACGAGGCCGGTCGGGAGGCCGGGCCAGGCCACGACCTCGCGCGTGCCGTCGTCGCGCTCGATCACGGCCACCGGCTGGGCGACGCCCACCCGGACGCGGGCGCCCCGGATGCGGGTCGTGAACCAGGCGGACGGCGGGGAGGAGGGCATCCGCCGAGTGTGGCAGGCGGACGGGGCGCGCGGGCCCCGGCCGGGGTGCCGGTGACGGACCGCCGGTGCGTCCGTGCGGGGGAGGGCCGGGCGTCAGGCGTGCCGGGCGTCAGGCGTGCAGGGCGGCGTCCGCCGGTCCCGTGCGCCACGACGTGAAGCGGGCCGTGAAGCCCGCGCGGGTGGGCGCGCAGCAGAACGGACCGGCGCCCGCGGACGCGGCCGGATCCAGCGGCGCGACCCGCACGAGGCGCCACGACTCCTCGTCGACCCGCGCGCGCACGGTGAGGGCGTCGCCGGAGCGGCTCGCGCGGATGGTGACCAGCCGGCCGGACCAGCCCGGCACGGGCGCGAGCGACCAGTCGGACACGCCGCGGGTCACGACGGCGCCGAGCCCGTCCTCCCCGTCGCTGCGCTCGACGCCGGCCTTGATCCAGCTCTCCGCGTCGACCCGCACGAACGCACCCGCCTGGTCGAACTGCTCCGCCAGGTCGAGGACGAAGGCGACCTCCACGGCCGAGCCCGGCGGCAGGGGCGCCAGCAGGGCGTGCTCCGTGTCGTGCACGAAGCCGTACGACGTGGTGCGCCAGGCGTCGCTGCCCGCGCGGGCCGTCACGTCCATGCCGTCCGAGTGGATCCGCACCGCCTCGGGCTCCGTGGTCCAGCGTCCGTCCGTCCAGGGCACGTCGATCATGCGTCGACGCTACGGGTCCCCGTGTCCCCGCGCGACCCGGCGTCGGGGCGATGCGGGCCGCTCGGCGCGGTGCGCCTGGTCCGACGCGCCCGGACCGCGCCGACGCTCCCGGTCCGCGGCACCCGGCCGCGAGGCGACCGTAGGCTCGTCCCATGCGCAGCCCGTACCCCGAGATCGACCCGTACGACACCGGCATGCTCGACGTGGGGGACGGCCAGCTCCTCTACTGGGAGACCTCCGGGAACCCCGACGGCATCCCGGTCGTCTTCCTGCACGGCGGTCCCGGGGGCGGTATCAGCCCCGCGCACCGGCGCCTGTTCGACCCCGCCCGGTACCGCATCGTCCTCGTCGACCAGCGCGGCTGCGGCCGCAGCACGCCGCACGTGTCGGAGCCCTCCGCAGACCTCTCCGTGAACACGACCTGGCACCTCGTCGCCGACCTGGAGCGGCTCCGCACGCACCTCGGCGTCGAGCGCTGGCTGGTGTTCGGCGGATCCTGGGGCTCGACCCTCGCGCTCGCCTACGCCGAGACGCACCCGACCCGCGTGACCGGCCTCATCCTCCGTGGCATCTTCACCCTGCGGGCATCCGAGCTCGACTGGTTCTACGAGGGCCCGGCCGGCATGGTCTACCCCGACGGGTGGGAGGCGTTCACCGCGCCCGTCCGCGGGGTCCCGCGCGGCGGGATCATCGCGGCGTACGCGGCGCTGCTCGCGGATCCCGACCCGGAGGTGCACGGGCCGGCCGCGGTCGCCTGGTCGACGTGGGAGGCGTCGGGCATCACCCTGCTGCCGAAGCCCGAGGTCGTCGCCCGCTTCGCCGAGCCGTCCTACGCGCTGGCCTTCGCGCGCATCGAGAACCACTACTTCACCCACGGCGGCTGGATGGAGGACGGCCAGCTGCTCCGCGACGCGCACCTGCTCGCCGGCATCCCCACCGAGATCGTGCAGGGCCGCTACGACATGTGCACGCCCGCGGTCACCGCCTGGGACCTCCACCGGGCGCTGCCGGAGGCGCGCTTCACGATGGTGCCGGACGCGGGGCACGCGTTCGACGAGCCCGGCATCCTCGACGCGCTCGTCGCCGCGACGGACCGGGCGGCGGAGCGGCTGGGGTGAGGTGCGGGCTGGCGGGGCTTCTGCGCGGAGCGGAGGCACGGGCATCCGCCGTCACGTGAGCGCATGGCAGCCGCGTGCCGCTCTCGGCTGGCGGATGGCCGCTAGCGGCTGACCAGCGTGTGCGCCACGTGGCCGGCGGGCTGGGCGAGCGTGGCCGCGGGAGCGGCCGCGGCGCCGACACCGCTCAGGACGTCGAGCGCGCGACGGAGCCGGGTGCTGGAGGTGTGCATCGTGTATGGGAAGTAGACGACCTCGACGCCGACCGCGGCGAACTCCGCCTCGAGCCGCTCGCCCTTGGGGGTGCCGCGCCAGTCGTCGCCCTTGAAGAAGACGTCGAAGCGCACGTCGCGCCAGGTGTCGAGCTTGTCGGACAGCGTCTCCGCGCGGGCTTCGTCGACGTAGCTGATGTGGCTGACGATCTCGAGGCGCTCGGCGAGCGGCACCACCGGGGTGATGCCCTTGTTGCGCTCGAGCATCTCGTCCGAGACGACGCCGGCGATCAGGTAGTCGCACTGGCTCTTGGCGTGCTTGAGGATGTTGAGGTGGCCGACGTGGAACAGGTCGAATGCTCCAGCGGCGTAGCCGATACGGGTCATGGCTCGTCGTGTCTTCTCGGGTAGACCGCGTCCGGGCGCGGGTACGCCGGGGGAGCGGGATCGGGTGCTGCCCGGTGCGGGTACGCCGGGTCGGATCGACCTGCTCCAGCGACGCGGGTACGTCGGCCGACCTGGGTGGGGGCGGCGGGGAGCGGGTGGATCTCCTCACGAGCATAGGTCGCGGGGTCCCGCCGTGGGAAGCGGGAGCCCGCGAAAGGGGGGG
>NZ_JBWKXC010000007.1:64732-130505 GCF_059422605.1 Clavibacter sp. GW821-FHT01D01 | reverse complement strand
GAGCGGCGCGGCGCCAGGGGACGACGAAGGCGGGCCCCCCCGAAAGGGGGGTGGGCGTCCGGTCCGCACGACGCGGGCCGGGGCGGTCAGAAGGTCCCGACGTGCTTGACCCCAGCCAGCTGGCCGACGAGCGCCGCGATGGGCGCGGGCAGCGGGACGGCGGCGGCCGACGCCGGCGCGATGTGCTGCGCCATGTCCGCGGACGAGGTGCTCGACGGCGTCACGGTGTTCCGCCACGTCGTGCCCTTCGCCGCGGCGAGGGCCTCCGCGGTCTCGTAGCGGACGAGGGTCGCGTTGTCGCCCTGACCCCACGCGACCATGGTGGGGTCCGTGGTCGCCACGCGCTTCGTGAAGAGGTTGCCCGTGATCACGAGGTTCCACCGGTCCACCGGGATGCGCGTCCTCTGGTCGAGCGCGTAGACGGAGAACCGGCCTCCGTTGGCGAAGACGTTGTCGCTCACCGTGATGTCGCGGGTGAGCCACGGGACGGTCGGGTCGACGGCCGGCTGCCGCGGATCCTGTCCCTCGTAGTCCGCGACGGCCTGCCGGCGCTCGTCCTGCAGGAGGGCGAGGCCCATCTTGGAGTTGCTCCCCATCGTGTTGTTGAAGACCTGCACGTCGCCGGTGCCGATGATCTGGATACCCGTCTGGCCTCCCGTGGTGGAGTTGTCGGCGACGACGGCCTTCGCGGATAGCTCGAGCTGGATGCCCGTGTACTCGTTGTCGTTCGAGGTGTTCCCGACGATCGTGATGTCGTAGCACGACTCGTCGAGCCAGATGCCGCTGCCGAAGTTGCGGCTGGTGTCGTTGTTCACGACCGTGACGTCCCGCGCACGGGCGATCTTGATGCCGCCGCTCACCGGGGCCGCCTTGAACCGCTCCGAGTTGTTCTGGGTGAAGACGCTGTCCTCGACCACGAGCCCGTACGAGTATCCGGTGCTCAGCCCGAGCATGCCGCTGCGCTGGACCGTGACATGCGAGACGGTGGCGTCGTTGTTGCCAAGGGCGATGCCGACCATGGCGTTGTCCTGGATCACCAGGTCGCGGGCCGTCGCGCGGACGTTGTCGAACCGTAGGGCGCCGCGGTCCTCGTAGCTCGTCGCGTAGCGCCGGATGCCGATGCCCTGGACGGTGGCGTCCGCTGACTGGATCTGGAGCGCCTGGCGCAGGTCGCTGGCGCGGACCTCCTTGCCGATCGGGTTGGTGCCGATGCGGATGGTCTTCGCCGTCTCGTCGACGAAGAACGTGCCGGGCACGACCTGCGCGGCCGTCGCGACCTGCCGCAGCGGCGTGCCGGCGACGAACACCTGGTCCGTCCGCGCCGCCATGGGCGCCTCAGGGCGGACGAAGCGCGGGTTGTCGGCGACGCCCGCGATGGTCCGGGGGACCTTCACGGCCCATCCGCGGGCCACCCAGCTGGTACCGCTCTTCGTCCAGCCGGTCACCTTCGAGGACCCGTCGAGCCAGACGGCCTCGCGCGGGAACGATTGGATGGTCAGCGGCTTGTTGAAGGGCACGACGACGGCCTCGTGGTACGTCCCGGCGCGCAGGACGATCGTCTGGCCGGCCTTCGCCTTCATGACGGCGGCGGCGAGGGTCTTGAGGGGCGCGGCCTTGGTCCCGGCGGCGGTGTCCCGGCCGACGAGGGCGTTGACGTAGAGGGCGCCCGCGGGCGCGGGATACACGGCGGATCCGACCGGCGCGGAACCGCGCGGTCCGTACGACGTGGGCACGGCCGCCGGCGCGGGGGACGACGCGGGAGCGGGCGTCGGCACGGCATCTCGGGTCGGTTCGGGAGCGGAGATCGATGGCGTCGGCTGCGTCGCCGCGGACGGGTCGGCGGCGACCTGCGCCAGGTCGTCGAACGCCACGGTCGTGGGCCCGCTGTTGCTGCCGGACGCGTAGGACCAGACCCCGGTGCCGCCCGGTGCGGAGATGCGCGCCGCAGTGGCGTCCGTCGCCATGGCCTGCCAAGCCGGCTTCGCCGTGCCCATGGGCCACGCCCGCACGGAGAGCGCAACCGGCGACGTCCCCGTGGCCTGCACCTCCACGTGGACGGAGGTGCCAGCTGCCGCCGTCCCCAACGCGACGGGTGAGCCGAGGTCCGTGGAGGAGCCGTCCGCTGCCGTCCTCGTGATGCTGACGCGCACCGCACCCGATCGCCCGAGTTCGACCCGGCCCCGGTAGGAGGTCCCGTCCGGCTGTCGGCGGATCTCGAGCCCCTGGTAGAGGCCGAGGGGCGCAGTGCCCACGAGCGCGACCGTGGCGGCGACGGAGCCGTCGCGCATCGGGGCGCCGTCGAGGGAGGCGGCGGCTGACGTGCCCGCCGCGATGCCCGAGATCCGCGCGCGCGTGCCGTCCACGGAGAACGTGGCCCCGCGCTCACCTCGAAGGGTGTACGAGGCGCCTCCGTCGGCGGTGCCCCACCCGACCGCGACTTGGCGAGTGAAGGTGTCGACGGACATTGTCGACGCGGCGGCCGAGTCCACACCGTCGACGAGCATGCCCGCGGTGAGCGCGGTGACGGAGAACGCCGCGAGGGCGCCGTGGGCGATGCGGGACGTGGCCCGGATCCTGGTGTGCGGGTGACTGGTCATCTCGGTCCTCTTTCGCGACGCTCTGCTGGCGGTCACGAGTCCACGACGAGGTTCCGGAGGACGGCGGTGCGATGATCGGTCCCCCCGGGACGATCGCCACCATCTCGAGGACGGGCGGCGGGGTTCGGGACCAGCTGCGCGCGGGCCCCCCGGCCCGACGCCTCCCGAGGTCCCCGTCGTCCCCGTCCTCGGGATGAGATGGCTCGATCCCCGAACACTATCCAGGCCGAGCCCCCGATGGGGGGCCCGAGGCGAAGTCAGTACCCCGCCGGCGGGGGATCAGTAGCGCGGGGCTGAGACCGCCGCCGCGAGGCGACGGACGAGCGAAGGACCCCGTCCACCGGACGGGGTCCTTCGCTCGGACGCGCGGGCGCCTAGAAGATGCCGACGCGCTTCACCCCGGACGGTTGCCCGAGCAGCCCGGCGATCCCGCTGGGCAGCGCGACGGCGAGGTTCGCGGCCGCCGTGAGATAGGAGGCCATCCCCGACACGGACGTGCTGGCCGTGGTCATCGTGTTCCGCCATGAGCCGTTCTTCGCCGCGGACAGAGCGGCGGGGCTCTCATAGCGGGCCAGGGTGGAGTTGTCACCCTGGCCCCAGGCCACCATCGTCGGGTCCGTCGTCGCGACCCGCTTCGTGAACAGGTTGCCCGTGATGGTGAGGTTCCACCGGTCGACCGGGATGTTCGTCTTCTTGTCGATCGCGTAGATGGAGAAGCCGCCGCCACTCGCGAAGACGTTGTTGCTGACGACGATGTTGCGGGTCAGCCACGGGACGGTGGAGTCGACGGCAGGGCGGCGGGGGTCCTGCCCGTCGAAGGAGGCGACCGCCTGGCGTCGCTCGTCCTGGAGGAGCGACAGCGCGAACTTGGAGTTGCCGCCCATCGTGTTGTTGAACAGCTGCACGTTGCCGCTGTCGAACAGGTTGATGCCGGTCTGGCCGCCGGTCGTGCTGTTGTCCGCGACGATCGCGGTATCGGACAGCTCCAGCTGAATGCCCGTGTACTCGTTGTCGTTCGAGTCGTTGCCCGTGACCGTGAGGTCGTAGCAGGACTCGTCGAACCACATCCCCGACCCGAAGTTCCGGCCGGTGTCGTTGTTGACGACCTCGACGTCGCGCGAGCGCGTGATCTTGATGCCGCCTGACACCGGCGCGGGCTTGAAGCGCTCGGCGTTGTTGCCGGTGATCACGCTGTCCCGCACCACCAGCCGGTACGCCGAGCTCGCGTTCACGCCGAGCATCCCGTTGCGCTGAGCGGTGACCCGCACGAGTCGAGAGTCGTTGTTCCCGAGGACGATGCCGACGGTGGCGGTGTCCTCCACGACCACGTCCTGCATCGTCGCGCGCACGTTGTCGAAGCGGACCGCACCACGGTCGTCATAGGTGGTCGCGTACCGGCGCACGCCTATGCCGCGGACCGTGGTGTCCGGCGCCTGGACCTGGAGGGCCTGGCGGAGGTCGCTGGCTCGCACCTCCTTGCCGCTCGGGTCGGAGCCGATGCGGATCGTCCCCGCGCCGTAGTCGACGAAGAACGTGCCCGCGACCACCGCAGACGCGGATCCGACCTGGCGGAGCTGGGCGCCACCGAGGAAGACCTGATCCGGCCGGGCCGCGAGCGGCGCGGCGGAGTTCACGAAGCGCGGGTTGTCGGGGACCCCGGAGATCGCGGACGAGAACCGCGTGCCCCAGCCCGAGGCGACCCAGGTCGACCCGCTGCGGACGAAGGACGCGACGCGGCTGGAACCGTCGAGCCACACCGCCTCGCGCGGGTAGGCCTGGATGGTCACGGGCTTCTGATAGGGGACGACGACGGACTCGTGGTACGTCCCCCCACGCATCACGATGGTCTGCCCGGAGGAAGCGCGCGCGACCGCGCGGGTCAGGGAGCGCAGGGGCGCGTTCTGCGTCCCGGCGGCGCCGTCGTCGCCGGACGAGCTGCTCACGAACAACGCGCCCGACGGCACGGCATACGCGGCGGAGCCGACCGAGACGGAGCCCCGGGCGGTGCCGGTGCGGGGGAGCGCCGTCGGGGTCGGCGCCGGCGCCGGCGCGCTGGTGGTCGGCGTCGGCGTCGGGGTCGTCGTCGAAGGGGCGCCGCTGGCCAGGCCGTCGACCGCGAGCGTGGTCGACGTGGAGTTGCTGCCCGACGCGTAGGCCCACACGCCGACGGCTCCCGCAGTGGCGACGCGCGCCGAGGAGCCGTCCGAGACGGTGCTCTGCCAGCCGGGCTCCGCAGTCCCTGCCACCCAGGCCTTCGCGGAGACGGCGACCGGAGAGGTCCCCGTCACCTGGATCCTGACGGCGACCGTGGTCCCCGGCGCGAACGAGCTGGTCACGTCCGCGCTCCCCAGGGCGGTCTCGCGTCCCGCGTTCGACCGCGAGACGGCGATCCGCAGCTTGCCGGAACGTGTGATCTCCGCCTTGCCGCGGTAGGACGAACCATCCCCCTGACGCCGGACCTCGAGGGCCGGATACGCCGTGAGCGCGGTCGAGCCGACCAGGGTCAGCGAGGCGGTGGCCGTGGCGTCGAGGAGCGAGGAGCCGGCGAGGTAGGCGCCGGCGGACGAGCCGGCCGGGAGCGCGGCGATGCGGCCTCGGCTCCCGTCCACGGAGAAGGCAGTGCCCTTGGCGCCATAGGTGCTGTACGCGCCACCGGACTCGGCGATGCCCCAGCCGGAAGCGACCTGGCGGGAAAAGGAGTCGGTGCCGACGGCCGCCGAGGCCGGGGCGGCGGGAACGAGTGTGGCGCCGAGAGCGAGGGCGATGGCGGTGGTCGTGCCGACGAGGATCGCCGGGACACGTCGGAGGAGGGATGAGGGCAGGGGGATGGGCATGTCGTTCCTACGGGTCGGCACATCGGAGCCCCTCCGCGCAGGCGGGGAGGTCAGACGATCGGTGTCGGCACGGGGGCCCGGTGCATGGCACGGGTCCCGCGATCGTCAGCGTCGCGGGCGGATCCCGCGGGGCATCCCTCGTGGTGAGCGAGGAGCCCCGCTGTCCCCGTCGGGTCCCGGGCTGGCGATGTGGTGACTCTATCCGTTCGTGCACTACCACTTGTCGCCGAGGCGACGGATCATGCCGTGCACCCCGTACGGGGGGTGGCCCCACCCCAGTTCGGGGGCGCATTTCTCCACGTGCGAGGATTATCGCGGTCCGGAGCGCTCCTCGGCGTGTCCTCGTTGCGAGCGGGGTGGACTCGAGACCAGGAGGGCACCCGACAGTGGCCGACCCCGAACGCGCATCGTCCTCCTCCCGACGCCCTCGGCGTCCGCGGGCGTCGGCGTCCTCGGACCCGGCCACGACGGTCGGCGCCGCCGCACATCCGGCCCTCCGCGCGGTCGCGGCCGTCGCGATCGTCCTCATCGCGTTCCGCGAGCCGGTGCAGCAGGGTCTCGAGGTCGGGCACGTGGCGGCGGTGCTCCTGGCGCCGGTCTGGATCCCGGCGTTCCTCCGCCACCGCGGCGCCCCGGTGCTGGCCGGCCTCGTCGTGCTGTCCGTCGTCGCCGGCGCGTGGCTGACGGAGTCCTCGTCCGCCGATCATGCGACGTCCTCCACGGAGGGGGTGTCGGCGTCGGTGCTGGTCCTGGGCGTGCTCGGCTCCGTCGGCGTCATCGTCTGGGCGCGCACCCTGATGCGAGATGCATCCGTGGCCGTCTGGTTCGGCTTCGGCATGGTCGCCGGCATCAACCCAGGGTCGACCCTCTTCTCCACGAACCCGTGGAAGTTCGGCTTGTCCGTGCCCTTGGCGGTCCTGCTGCTCGCGCTCGCCTGGCGATCCGGCAGACGGTGGGTCGCCGTCGTCGTCCTGGTCGCGCTCATCGTGATGGCCGGCACCAACGACTCGCGGTCCGAGCTGGCGGTCCTCCTGCTCGTGCTCCTCGTGGTGCTGTGGGATCTACGGCCCGCCACCGGCCGTCGGGGGAGCGTGGTGTCGACACTCCTGGTGCTCGGGGGGCTCGCTGTCGTCGTCTACCAGGCCGGGCAGGCGCTCATCCTCGAGGGGTACCTGGGGGAGTCGACGCGGCAGCGCACCGAGCGCCAGCTCGACGAGGCGGGCTCCGTCATCGCCGGAGGACGTCCGGAGCTCGGCGCCGCCACTGCCCTGTTCCAGCACCACCCCTGGGGCTTCGGCTCGGGGACGCTCCCGAACCTCACCGACATCCAGGTCGCGAAGACCGGCATGGCCGCGCTCAACTACGACCCGGACAACGGATACGTCGAGAACTACCTGTTCGGCAGCTCCTTCGAGCTGCACTCGGTGCTCGGCGACCTGTGGACGCGCTTCGGGTGGGCGGGGATCCTGCTGACCATCGCGATCCTCGTCGTGCTCGTCGCCGCGGCGGGCACGGCGGTGACGCACCGCATGGCGGCTGCCCTCCTGGTGTACGTCATCGTCAAGTCATTGTGGAACATCCCGTTCAGCCCGCTGTTCAGCGCGGTGCCGCTGCTGGTCCTGGCACTCGGGCTGAGCCTCGCTCCCCCCGCGCGTCAGGCGGCCGTCGGCCACCGCTCGCCTAGAGTGAGCGCTGACCGCACCCGACCCGCACGGAGGACCCATGTCCGCGACGCCCGCTGACCCTGATCCCTCGCGGGGGGCGGCCCCCGGACGCCGACGCCTCATCGTGGCGATGGTGGCGATCCTCGTCGCCGTCGTGCTCATCGTCGTCCTCGTCGTCGCCTCGAGGGGCGGACAGGGCGCCCCGGGTCCGACCGGGACCGAGGCGCCCGCCTTCTCGTCCGATCCCTCGGCGACCAGCACGCCGGTGACGTCCCAGGACCCGCAGGAGGGCCAGGTGCCCCCGGCGGAGGCCGCTCCCGTGGCGATCGACGCGACCGCGGAACCCGTCCCCGGCGTCGTCACGTCGATCAGCGCCCTCGCCGCCGTCGACGGCGTCGCCGATGGTCCGGGCGAGGTCGCCGGACCGGCGCTGTCCTTCGACGTCACGGTCCGCAACGACACCGCAGAGCCGGTGTCCCTGGCGGCCACCGTCGTCACCGTCTCCACGGGCGAGGACCAGCTGCCCGCCGACGCCCTCTCGACGGGTTCCGTCCCGTTGCCCGCGGACGTGGCTCCCGGTGCGTCCGCGACCGGGACCTACGTGTTCACCGTGCCCGCCGACCGGCGGGACGATGTGCGGATAGCGTTCGACTACCTCGCGGGGACGCCCGTGGTGGTCTTCGCCGGCGAGGCGCCGCGCAGCTGACCTCCGGGGTCCCGCCGATCGGCGGGCGTCGTCGCCCACTCGCTCGTGATGTCGTGCCCCCCCTGTAATGGGGTCTCACCCGGCTGTGGATCCGCCCATAGGCTCCAGCCAGCGCACCGGTAACCCGAAATGCCGGTGCCTTTACCCGAATGAGGCCTCACCATGGGCATTACCCTGCCCTCGCGCCTGCGTCCGCTCGCGCTCGCCACCGCCGCCGCCGTCATGGCCTCGGTATTCGTAGGCGTCCAGCCTGCTGTGGCAGACACCGTCCCCGTCGAACCCACGACCCCCGTCACCGTCTCCGCCGACGCCCTGCCCACCGTGCAGATCAACGGCGTCGTCTGGACCCAGAAGGTGGTCGGCAACGTCGTCTACGTGGGCGGGAACTTCTCCACCGCCCAGCCCGCCGGCTCCGCCGCAGGAGCCAACACCGTCCCGCGGTCGAGCATCCTCGCGTACGACATCCGCACCGGCGTGCTCATCAACTCCTTCGCACCGGTCCTCAACGGCCAGGTCAAGGCGATCGAGGCCTCGCCGGACGGCTCCCGCATCTACATCGGCGGTTCGTTCACGACCGTCAACGGCGTGAACAAGTACCGCATCGCTGCGCTCGACCCGGTCAACGGCCAGGTCATCACCTCCTTCACCGCCGGGACGAACGCTCAGGTCAACGCGATCGCCGCGACGGCCTCGACCGTGTACCTCGGTGGTGCCTTCACCTCGATCGGCAAGAGCGTGCGCACCCGCATCGCCGCGGTGAACGCGTCGAACGGCGTGGAGACGGCCTTCGCGCCTGTCACCAACGACGGCTCGGTCACCGCGATGGTCATCTCCCCGGACGCGCAGAAGCTCGTCGTCGGCGGCAGCTTCACGAGCCTCAACGGGTCGAACAACCCGGGCTACGGCCTCGGCGCCGTCAGCACCGCGACCGGGCAGAACCTGCCCTGGAACGTCAACAACCTGATCCGTAACGGCGGCAACCAGTCCTCGATCACGAGCCTCACCGCGGACGCCGACGGCGTCTACGGCACCGGCTACACGTTCGGCGCCGGCGGCAACCTGGAGGGCGCGTTCCGCGCCGATTGGGCGAACGGCGACACGACCTGGGTCGAGGACTGCCACGGCGACACGTACTCCGCAGCGCCCTTCGGCGACCAGGTCTACGTCGCCGGCCACCCGCACTACTGCGGGAACATCGGCGGCTTCCCGCAGACGGAGCCCACCTGGACCTTCTACCGCGGGCTCGCGTTCACGAAGAAGGCCACGCAGACCATCACGCGCGACCCCATGGGGTACTACAACTACGAGGGCACCCCTGCTCCGACCATGCTCGACTGGTACCCGGACATCAACGTGGGCACCTTCACCGGCCAGAGCCAGGGTCCCTGGAGCGTCGCCGCCGGCGACGGCTACCTCTCCTACGCGGGCGAGTTCACCCAGGTGAACGGCAAGCGCCAGCAGGGAATCGTGCGCTTCGCCGCGAAGTCGAAGGCCCCCAACACGCAGGGCCCCATCGACTCCGGAGCGGCCTTCAAGGCGACGGTCACGTCGCAGGAGTCCGGCACGCTGCGCGTCAGCTGGCCCGCCAACGCCGACCGCGACAACACGCGCCTCATGTACCAGGTGTACCGCGACGGCAACACCACGACCCCCGTCTACACGACCACGCAGGACTCGTCCCCGTGGAACCGCCCGGCCATGGGCTTCATCGATCGTGGTCTGACGCCCGGCAAGGCGTACAGCTACCGGATCCGGGCCACCGATCCCCTCGGCAACACCGTCATCGGCGACAGCGTCTCGGCCACCGTGACCAGCGACGCCCCGAGCCCCTACGTCGACGCCGTCCGCGCCGACGGAGCCGGGTCCTTCTGGCGCCTCGGCGAGGCCTCCGGCACCGTGAACTACGACTGGGCCGGCTTCGACGACCAGACCGCGGGCACGGGCATCACCCGGGGAGCAGCAGGAGCGATCCTCAGCGACTCCACCAAGGCGTCGACCTACGACGGCACCGTGAACGGCCTCTCGGTCTCCAAGAAGCTGATCTCCGGACCGCAGACGTTCTCCGTCGAGGCGTGGTTCAAGACGACCACGACCTCGGGCGGCAAGATCGTCGGATTCGGCAGCAACCCGTCCGGCACGTCCGGCAGCTACGACCGCCACATCTACATGTCGAACGACGGACGCGTGAACTTCGGCGTCTACCCGAACCAGATCCGCAGCCTCAGCTCCGCCACGGCGCTGAACGACGGCCAGTGGCACCAGGTGGTCGGCACGCTCGGCCAGGGCGGCATGCAGCTCTACGTCGACGGCGTCCGCGCGGGCTTCCGCAGCGACACGACGTCCGCGCAGGACTACAAGGGCTACTGGCGCATCGGCGGGGACAACTCGTGGGACGGCGGCCAGTTCTTCGCCGGTGCCATCGACGACGTCGCGATCTACCCGACCGCGCTCGACCGCCAGCAGGTGGACGCTCACTACGTGGCCTCCGGCCGACAGTCGCGACTGCCCAAGGCCCCGGCCGACTCCTACGGCGCACGCGTCTTCCAGGACAGCCCCGAGTCGTTCTGGCGGCTGGACGAGAAGGGCGGCACGGACGTCGCGGCGGACGCCAGCCCGACCGACAGCCCCGCGGCCTTCCGCGGAGGCGTGACGCAGGGCGTGCCCGGCGTCCTCACCACCGCTGGCAGCACCGCGGCGCAGTTCGACGGCCAGAGCGGGCAGGTGACCGGCACCCGCCGCATCTCCAACCCGCAGACCTACTCGCTCGAGCTCTGGTTCAACTCGACGACGAACCGCGGCGGCAAGCTGATCGGCTTCGGCGACAACCCGAACGGGCTGTCCGGCAACTACGACCGTCACGTCTACCTCCAGGACGACGGGCGCCTCGTCTTCGGCACCTACACGGGGCAGCTGAACACGATCACGTCGCCCGGCTCCTACACCGACGGGCGCTGGCACCAGGTCGTGGCGAGCCAGTCGTCCGATGGACTGAAGCTCTACGTGGACGGTGAGCTCATCGGCACCAACCCGCAGACGCAGGCGCAGGGCTACGACGGCTACTGGAAGCTCGGCGGAGACCCGACGTGGGGCTCCTCCAGCCCGTTCGTGGCGGCGACCATCGACGAGGCGGCCGTGTACTCGACCGCCCTCTCGGCAGCCACGGTCAGCCAGCACTACGCACTCGGCCTCGGCACCAAGCCGAACGTCGCTCCCGTCGCGGAGTTCGGCGCTCGGACCACGGACCTGTCCGTGTCCGTCGACGGCTCGGCATCGACCGACTCCGACGGTCAGGTCGCCTCGTACGCTTGGGAGTTCGGGGACGGCGCCACGGCGACCGGCGCCACCGCCGCCCACGCCTACGGTGCAGCGGGCACGTACTCGGTCCGCCTCACGGTGACCGACGACAAGGGCGCCACCGCGGTCAAGACCGCCGACGTCACGGTCATCGCCCCGCGGGTCAACCAGGCTCCGACGGCCGCGTTCACGACGACGACGGACGCCCTGGCGCTCGCGGTCGACGGCAGCGCGTCCGCCGACGCCGACGGCCGCGTGGCCTCCTACGCCTGGAAGTTCGGCGACGGGGCGACCGCCACCGGAGCCCAGGCGTCGCACTCCTACGCCGCGGCGGGGACCTACCCGGTCACCCTCACGGTCACGGACGACGAGGGCCTCACAGCGGTCTCCACCTCCTCGGTGACCGTCGCCGCCGCCCCGCCCGTGAACCAGGCGCCGACGGCGTCCTTCACCAGCACGGTGACGGACCTGGGCCTCGCGGTCGACGGCTCGGCCTCGGCCGATGCCGACGGCAGCGTGGCGTCGTACGCCTGGACCTTCGGGGACGGCGCCACGGCCAGCGGCGCGAAGGCGTCCCACGCCTACGCGGCGGCCGGCACCTACCAGGTGCGGCTGACGGTGACGGACGACGCGGGTGCCACCGCGACGACCGTCCAGAGCGTGGTCGCCACCGCCCCCGTGGTGGTCGACGCGCCCCCGACGGCGTCCTTCACGAGCACGGTCTCCGGATCCACGGCATCGGTCGACGCCTCGGCGTCCACGGATGCGGAGGGCCCGATCTCGGCCTACGCGTGGGACTTCGGCGACGGCAGCACGGCGACGGGCCGCACCGCGACCCGCGTCTACGCCACCCCGGGGACGTACACGGTCACGCTGCGGGTCACCGACTCCGCGGGTGCCCAGGCGACCTCCACGGGCACCGTCACCATCGCTGCGCCGCCGGTCGCCGCCCCGATCGCCCGCGACGCGTTCGCCCGGACCGTGGCCAACGGCCTCGGCACGGCGGACGTCGGGGGCGCGTGGACCCGCTGGGGGACCGCCGCGAACCTCTCCGTCAAGGACGGCGCGGCCCGGTTCCTCCTGCCCACCACCGGCGTCACCACGGGTGCGACCCTGGACTCGGTCAAGCAGACTGCGGTGGACATGCGCCTCGACTTCACGCTGGACAAGGCCGCGACCGGCGGTGGCACGTACGTGTACGCGATCGGCCGACGCGTGTCGAACAACAACGAGTACCGCGCCGTCGTCCGCCTGGCGAACAACGGCACCGCCGCTGTCTCGCTGGTGGCGCACCGGAACTCGGGCACGGCGACCACCATCGCCAACGAGGTCCGCATCCCCGGGACCATCGCGGCGGGCACCGCGGTGAGCGTCCGCACGCAGGTGGTCGGCACGAGTCCCACGACGATCCGGGCGAAGGTCTGGGTCGCGGGGACGCCGGAGCCCCAGGCGTGGACCGTGCAGACGACGGACTCGTCCGCCGGCCTGCAGGCCGCCGGAGGCCTGGGCGTGCTGTCGTACGTCTCGGGATCCGCCACGAACGCCCCGCAGACGGTCACCGTCCGCGACCTGACGGCGTTCGCCCCCTGATCCGACTGGGATGCGGTCGCGAGGCCGCATCCCGCTCGGACGTGCACGACCCGCAGCGCGGCTCCCGGAGACCGGGGGCCGCGCTGCATCTCATCCACCGACTCCCGCACGCCGGGCCCATCAGGGAGCTCCCATGAAGATCACCGCCCTCCGTCGGCGCAGCCCCCGCCCCTTCGTCGTACAGCAGTCGTTCCCCACCCCGCGGCCCACCACGAACCCCTACCTCGTCATGCTCGGCCGCAGCATCGCGCGCCAGGAGGGCGTCGCGGTCCGCACGTTCTCGTGGACGAGCGCCCTCCTCCGCCCGTACGACGTGTTCCACGTGCACTGGCCCGAGATCCTGGTCTCCGGCCACAGTCCCCTGAAGCAGCTCGTCCGGCAGGGCCTCACCCTCGCGCTCGTGGCGCGCCTCGGCCTCACCCGCACGCCTCTCGTGCGGACGCTGCACAACCTGGAGCTGCCCGACGGCATCTCACGTCGCGAGACGCTCCTGCTCCGCCTCCTGGAGCGGCGCACCACCCTCTGGATCCACCTCAACGAGGACACACCGGAACGCGAGGACCGCCCCCACGAGACGATCCTGCACGGGCACTACCGAGACTGGTTCGCCACGCACGCGATGGCGGCGCCCGTCCCGGGCCGCATCGGCTACTTCGGCCTCATCCGCCGCTACAAGGGCGTCGACCGGCTGCTGCGCGCGTTCCAGGGCATGCCCGGCTCGGCATCGCTCCAGGTCGGCGGACGGCCGTCGTCCTTTGAGCTCGCCGCGACGCTCACGGATCTCGCTCGGGGCGACGAGCGCATCGCCCTCGACCTGCGGTTCCTCGACGACGCGGAGGTCGTGGACCTCGTGCGCCGGTCGGAGCTCGTGGTCCTGCCGTACCGGGAGATGCACAACTCCGGTGGTGCGCTGACCACCCTGTCCCTCGACCGGCCCGTCCTGCTCCCTGCCAACCGCGTCAACGACCGCCTGGCCGAGGAGATGGGGGATGCCTGGGTGAACCGGTACGAGGGCGAGCTGACGGCGGAGCACATCATCGGGGCATTGGCACGGGTGCGCGCGCTCGGCCCGGACGCGCGACCGGACCTCGGCCGACGCGAGTGGCCGGAGGCCGGAGCCCGGCACGTCGCCGCCTACCGCCGCGCCGTCGCCCTGGCCGGACGACGCCCGCGCGCATGACCCCTCGTCAGGCGGGCGGGCGGGCGTACTCGCGATGCGCGTGACCCCACGCACCGGAGACGATCCCGGCGCCGCGTGCCATCGTGCGCACGCCGCGGGCACGGCGGCCGAGGCCGAGACCGACGGCGCCCGCGGCCACGCTCGCGAGCCCGCCGACCATCCGGACACCGCCCCGCGCCGTCAGGGAGGCTCGGGCGATGGCCCGTTGCCGCGGCGACGCCGCGAGGGCGAGCGTCGTGCGGCTCCAGCTGTTCCCGCTGCTCAGCGCGCGGAGCACGACCCAGCGGTGCGTGATGCGCGCGCGGGGGACGATGTCGAGCACGCGCGCCTCGGCCGCCCAGACCATCGTCCCGCCGTGCGCGACGATGGACCTCGTGAACAGCGTGTCCTCGCCCCCGGTGGCGCCGAAGCCGGCGTCGAACCGGAGGCCCCATGCCCGCACGCGACGGAGGTCGATCAGGATGTTGTTCGTCGCGGCGACCTCGATCGCCGTCCCCGTCGTCGGACGACGGCGCTCGAAGAAGCGCCCGGCCCGGATCCACGCATCGGGTTCGACCTCGAAGCGGGACTCGACCGGCCCGGCGACGGCGGTCGCGCCGCTCGTCCGCCACGTGCCGAGCAACGCCGCGAGCCAGCCGGCGACCGGGCGCTCGTCGTCGTCGATGAAGACGAGCAGGTCGACGTCGCCGGCCTCGTCGAGTGCGCGGTTCCGCGCGGCGGAGATCCCCGGCTCGGGCTCGTGCGCGTACATGACGGGGACGGGCGCGTCCACGGAGACCCGACGGACGGCGTCGCGCGCGCCCGCGTCCGGGTCGTTGTCGACCACCACGATGCGCACGGCCGAGCCGCGATCGTGCACGGCGCGAGCCTGCTCCGCGAGCAGGGGCAGGACGGCGACGATGTCGCGGGGCCGCCGGTACGTCAGTACCGCGATCGCGATGCTCGGCGACCCATCGGCACCACCGCTCCCCGGGGTCGCGTTCGCGGGCGCAGGGCGGGCTTCGGAGCTCATACCCCCATCATCCCAGCGGCGGAGGCGGGGGACGGCGGACGCCCCTGCAGCTCGCCGCCCGGCGAGGTCCGCGGCCGAGGCGCTCCCACCCACACCCGAATCCGAACCCGCACCCGCACCCGACGAGAGGATCCGCGATGACGGACCGTGACATGTCCCCCTTGGCCGTCGTGGTCGTGAACTACGGCTCGCATGCGCTGCTCGAGGCGAACCTGGCCCCGCTCTCGCGGGCGTGCCCGGAGCTGGCCGTGGTGATCGTCGACAACCTCAGCACACCCGGTGAGAGGGTCGCGGTCACTGCACTGGCGGAGGCGGAGGGCTGGCACCTGGAGCTGCCGGAGGGAAACGAGGGGTTCGGCACGGGCATGAACCGCGGAGTGTCCCGTGCGGCCTCGCTCGGGCGCACGCACGTCCTGCTGCTCAACCCGGACGCGCTCATCGAGCCGGAGGCGGTGGCGGCCCTGCTCGCCGCCAGCGGGCGCTCCGGTGACGCCATGGTGGCCCCGCGCATCCTCCGCCCGGACGGGACGCTGTGGTCCGCGGGGTCGGACCTGTACCTCGGCGACGGGCGCATCCGCTCGCGTCGACGCCGGGTCGAGGGCCCGGGTGTCCGCATCGAGCCCTGGCTGAGCGGGGCCTGCCTCCTCCTCCCCGTCTCGCTCTTCCGACGGGCTGGGGGCTTCGACGACGAGTACTTCCTGTACTGGGAGGACGTGGACCTCTCGCACCGCGTGACCGCCGCGGGCGGACAGCTCGAGCTCTGCGACGACGTGTCGGCCGTGCACGCCGAGGGCGGCACCCAGGGCGAGGGCGGGCAGTCCGCCGGGCAGGCCAAGTCGACGACGTACTACTACCACAACGTCCGCAACCGCATGCTGTTCGCCGCCCGACACCTGGACCTCGCCGACTTGCGCGCATGGCGCCGCAACTCGCCCCGTGTCGCGTGGGAGATCCTCCTCCAGGGTGGACGGCGCCAGCTCGTGGAGTCCCGTGCACCGCTCGCGGCCGCCCTCCGGGGGCTGCGCGACGGCGACCGCATCGCCCGCCGCGAGCTGCGACGACGATCCGGGCGAGGTTGACGCAGCGGCGGCTCAGACGCCGGACTGCGGCTGGAGCCCGATGAGGTCCGCGAGACCCGCCGCGAGGTGCGCCGTGCCGACCCGCGTCTCGACATCCCGGCGCCCGGCCTCCCCGTAGCGGGCGGCGCGAGCAGGGTCGCGCAGCAGAGCCAGGACCGCGTCGGCCATCGCGTCGGGGTCGCCGACGGGCGTCAGGAGGCCCGTCCGTCCCGGATGCACGTAGTCCTCGACCCCGGGTGTGCCGGTCATGACGACCGGTCGTCCCGTCGCCATCGCCTCCAGGCTCACGGTCATGCCGGAGACGTGCAGGTTCTCGCGCGTCGCCACCGCGACGACGCTGGCGCGCGCGTAGAGGTCGGCGAGCTCCGAGTGCGTGAAGTACGGCACCTTGCGGATGCCCTCGGGGGCGTCGACGTCGGACGTGCTCTGGACGACGATCTCCGCCTCCGGCACCGCTCGGTGCACCCGGGCGAGCGCCGCGAAGAGGGTTGCCGGGTCTCGGTCGCGGTCCCCGCCCACGCTCACCACGCACGGTCGCGTCGGCATCGGCCGCGCCGGGTAGAACCCTCCGTCCACGCCGAAGGCGAAGAAGCTGACGGGGGGTCCGTCGACGCCGACGAACTCGCGCAGCGGCTCCACCTGTCCGCGGCTGATGACCCACAGCCCGTCCATGCGACGGAGGACGTCACGCATCCGCCCGACGTCCTGTCCGCGGGCCAGCATGTCGGTGACCCAGATCACCCCGGTGTACATCTCGCGGTGCGGTCGGGTCAGGAGCATCCGACGAGCGGCGTTCTCGTCCCAGGTGATGCCGATGTCCCGGGGTCCGGTGCCGGTCCGCGCCACGGGGCGCGAGCGCAGGGGAGCGATGCGGTCACGGAGCGACGCGACGCGGGACGGTGCCTCGAGCGAGGCGACCCGCACGTCCGCGTCGTATCCCCGGAGGGCGTCGAGTCCGTAGGGCCACGCGCCGGGGACCTCTCCAGCGGCGTGCCGTTCCCGCCAGCGGCGGAGGTCGCGTTCGACGGGGAAGAGGACCTCGACCGAGGGGCGGGCGGAGTCAGCGGTGGCGGGCATGTGACCTCTTGTCGGTGGGCCGGGCGTCGGGGGACGACGGGGCGTCAGAGCGGGGCGGAGGGGTTCGTGACGCGAGCGGCGGTCGCTGGCTGCGCGCCAGGGGCTCCGTCGTCGCCGTCGCCGTCGCCGTCGTCGGACACGACCGTCGCGGCCTCCTGCTCCGCGCGTCGGCGTCGCAGGTCGCGGGAGACGTAGACGAGGTTGGGGACGACCTGGCAGACGGCGACCGAGATCGAGGACCCGATGACGGGGCCGGCGGCTCCGGCCACGCCGATGAAGTACCAGGAGAGCCCGAGGTTCATGGGCACCATCACGAGCACGGGCACGACCTGGAACACGAGGCCGCGCTTGTCCGTCATGTACATGCCGACCGGGTACTTGGCGGCCTGGAGCCCGACGAACACCACGAAGGCGATCACCAGCGCTGGGTCGAGGGCTATGGCACCGTCCGAGACGAAGGCGGCGATCCACGGCGACGCGCCAGCGAGCGCACCGCCCAGCAGCAGCCCGCCGAGGAGGAACCAGAGGGTCGGAGCGGTCGGCGACTCGACGCGGTGCGCCGACCGGGCGGTCGCGTAGATGGGCCAGAGCGCGAGGCCGGCCGCGGCGATGGTCTGGAGCACGATGCCGAAGAGCTGCGACGCGAGGTTGTACTGGGCCAGCTCGTCCGGACCCGCCAGGTGGCTGAGGAGGAGGCGGCCGGTCTGCATGGCCACGGGGAGGGCGACCATCTGGACGAGCATCGGCCAGGCGAGGCCGATGGCGGGCACGCCCGGATAGCTCCGTATCCGGGGGATCGCACGGACCGCCTCGCCGAGCTGCGGGCGGAGGGCCCGAGCGGCGACGATCAGGCAGATGACGGAGACCAGGGCGTTCGCCCCGTAGGACACGACCGCGAGGTAGGTGCCGGCTGGCACCGCGAGGACGACGAAGGCACCGATGACGAGGAACATGACCGGAGCGACCACGGCTTGGCTCGCGACCTGCACGTTGGTCCGCTTCAGCCCGACGAGGATGCGCTGACCGACCGTCAGCGGGATCACGAGCCCGAATACGGCGAGGCAGAGGAAGGCGGCGATCTCGCCCCCGCCCGACATGAGGCCCTCGCCGAGGAGCGCCGGCCACCAGCCCAGCAGCGTGATGGCGAGCGACACGAACGCGATCACGCCGCCGGAGACGAGGAGGATGCGGAACGCGGTGACGATGGCGCGCTTCACCTGGTCGTCGGTCCTCGGCGAGCTCGAGCCGGCGACCGCGTTGATGACGACGGCGGCGATCCCGAGGTCGGCGAACGGCAGCAGGGTGGGGAAGGTGCTGAGGAGCCCGTACTGCGCGTAGGCGTCCGTTCCGAAGGACTGGATGATCATGCGGCTCGTGAGGATCCCGAGCACACCGGACAGTGCCATGACTCCGACCTTGACGGCCGCGGTCGATCCGACGGCGGACGCCAGCGACGATCCGCCTCCGCCGCGTCGGCTCACGATGCCCGTCCCGCCGCGACGTCGGCCGTGGCCGCGAACAGGACGTCGTCCGCCGCGAGCCGGCCGTCCCGATGCGGAAGCGCGCTCAGCACCGCGTCGCGGGCCACGGGCGCGTCGAGGCGGTCGACGAGCACGGCAGCCAGCTCGGAGGGGGAGGCCGGATCGGCCGTGACGCCGTGTCCCAGTTCGCGGAGCCAGTCCGCGAGGCCGGTCTCGGTGGTGGTGACGATGGTGCAGCCATGAGACAGGCCCTCGACGATCGGGAGCCCCACCTGCTCGCGCCACGTCGGGCTCGGCTGGGAGGGGAGCGTCAGCACGGCCGACGAGCGCATGGCCGCGTGGATGCGGGAGCGCTCGGGGTCGACCTCGAGCACGATCGAGGGATCGCTCGCCGCAGCGGCCGCGACCTCGGCCTCGAGGGGGCCCTTGCCGAGGATCCGCAGCACGGCGTCGGGCCGGGCGTCACGGACGGACGGCCATGCGGCGAGGAGCACGCGGATGCCCTTGCGTTCGCTGAGTGCGCCGACGAAGACGACGCTGCCGGGATCGGCGTCGCTCGGCCGGGCATCGTGCGGCTCGGGGAGAGCCAGCACCAGCTCGGCGGACGCATCCGCGCGGGAGCCCCCGAGGACGGCCCGGTAGACCTCCTGCGCGCCCGCGGTCCCGTAGACGATGCGGTCGACGCGGCGCATCGCCCAGCGCGCGAGGAGGCGCTCACCCGTCCGCCGGAGGCGGGACCTGAGCCGCGGACCGACGGGGGCGTCGAACGGGTCCGCGTTGCCGATGGCGTAGGTGACGACGGACGTCCGCGGACGGCCGACCATGCGACGCATGCCCACCGCGGCCAGCGCGACGGCGGTCGCGGGCAGGCTCGAGAGCATGAGGGGTTCGTTGACCTCGAGCACGCGCACGTCCGACCTAAGGAGGACGAGGCCCGCGCGGAGGCGGCCCGCCTGGACGAGGTCGAGACCCCGCGCGGCATCGTGGTCGAAGTCGTACCGCGTGACCCGGTAGAGGATGCTCGCTGGCGCGAGCTGATGGGCGCGCTCGAGGTGCGCGGTGCGCAGCGACTCGTAGAGGCGGACCCGCGAGGACCGCAGCGCGGGGACGGAGGACGCGGTCATCGGCTCCGTGTCCTCGTGCGGCGGGGGAGGGCGGGCTGCTCCTCCACGCGGGCGCTCCGGGGAGCGGGTACGGCGGTCTCGGACGACGCCTCCGCGGCCGGGTCGACGGCAGGGGTCGCGGCGTCCTCCGGGGTGATGGCACCCTCCGGGGTCGTGGCCGTGGTCTCGTCCGGAGTCGGGGACGCGGCGACGCCGGCGGTGGGGTCCGCGGGAGCCGGGGCGGTGGCGGGAGCGCTCACGGCGGTGGGCATGGACGTGGCGACGGGCGCGCCGTCCGTGCTCACCGGTCCGTAGTACGTCGTGTGGCGGGACGGCGCCACCCGCGTCAGCACCACTCCCAGCGTGCGGGCGTTCACGCCGTCGAGGGCGTCGGCCGCCTCCGCGAGCTGCGCTCGGCGCGTGGTCCGCACGCGCGTGACGAGGAGCGCGCCGTCCGTCAGGTGGGCGAGGGTGAGCGCGTCGGCGGCGGGGAGGATGGGCGGGCTGTCGAGGACCACGAACTCGTACCGTGCGGTGAGGTCGGCCATCAGCGAGGCCATCGCGGCCGAGCCGAGGAGCTGGTTGGGGTTCGGGGGCACCGAGCCCGAGGTCAGGACGTGGACGCCGGACGCCCACGGCTGGACCGCGTCTTCGATCGAGGCTGCGCCGACGAGCACGGTGGTCAACCCGACCACGCCCTCGAGGCCCGTCTGGTCCGCCACCGTCGGGCGCCGCAGGTCGGCGTCGACGAGGAGCACCCGGTCCGAGTGCTCGCCGAGCGCGAGGGCCAGGTTCACCGCGGTGGTGGTCTTGCCCTCTCCGGGGAGCGCGCTGGTGACGGCGATCGAGCGGATCGGGGTGTCGACGTCGGCGAACTCCAGGTTCGTCCGGATGCGCCGGTACCCCTCGGCGGCGGCGCTGTGGGGGGCGGCGAGGAGCGTGACCCCGTCCGCGCGGTCGCGGCGCTCGACGGAGCCGATGACGGGAGCCTCCGTGACCCGCTCGACGTCGCGCTCGGTGCGGATCCGGGTGTCGAGGATCTGGCGTGCCAGGGCGTAGACCACGCCGAGCGCGAGGCCCGCGAGGATTCCCGTCAGCGCGATGAGCCGCGTGTTGGGGCTGATCGGATTGCGGGGCACCTGCGCCTCCGCGACCGTGGTCAGGGCGATCGACGGGTCACCGCCAGCGCTCTCGGGCGCGAGCTCGCCCGCGACGTCCGCGAGCGAGTCGCTCACCGCATCCGAGAGGCGGGCCGCCTGCTCTGGGGAGCTGTCGGTCACGGACACGTCGATGATGACGGTGTTGAGGGGGGTGTCGACGGTGACCGACCGCGCCAGGGCAGTCGGCGTCACCTCGAGCCCGAGCCGCGCGATGACGGGCTCGAGCACCGCGGGGGTCGTCGCCAGCTGGGCGTACGACTGGACCAGGTTCTGCGAGAAGGTCGAGCCCTGCACGAGCTCCGTCGTGGTCTGTCCCTGCGTGCTGGAGACGAAGACGCTGCTCGTGGAGCGGTAGCTCGGCGAGAGCGTGCTCGCGTAGCCGTACGCGGCGCCCCCGCCGACGAGCCCGAGCGCGACGATTGTGATCCATCGTCGTCGGAGCGCTGTCCAGTAGTCGTGCGGATCCATGTGCCCGCCCCCCGTCTCTCGTGTCGTGATCAAGTGTGTGCCGTCCGCTTCCCGGCGGGCGTGCGATGGACCGCTCTCCGCGGCCCCCGTTCGGGAGCGGCGGGAGCGGCCCGGGATGCGCTAGCGCCGCTTCGCCGCGCTGAGCATCGCGCCCACCGACCGCGCGATGCGCTGCCGGTAGAGCTCAGGTCCGTGCCGGTGTTCGGCGCGGAAGCGGTCGCGGATGGCCCGGGCGCGGAACGCGTCCCAGTCCGTCGCGATGTCCTGGAGGGCGTCCGCGAGCGCGGCGGGGTCCGAGGGCGGCACCAGCTGCGCCGACTCGTACCCGCCTGCGGCTTCGCGGAGGCCGGAGGTGTCGCTGACCACCACGGGCCGTGCGGCCAGCAGCGCCTCGACGGCGGTGTTGCCGAACGGCTCGTCGACGCGCGACGGCACGACGCAGGCGTCGGCGGCGGCGAGGAACGGGGTCACGTCGGCGTGGAAGCCGTGCAGGGTGACGAGGTCCTCGAGCCCGAGCACGCGGATCGTCGTGCGCAGCTGCTCCTCGTACGCCTCGTAGCCGGGGAAGACGGCGCCGACGATGTCGAGGGTCGCGAGCTCCCCGCGGTCGCGGAGCTCGACGATCGCCTCGACGGCGACGTCCACGCCCTTGCGGTCCGAGAGGCGGCCGACGTACAGGACCCGGAGCCCCCCGTCGAGCGTCTCGCGCGCCGGCACGACCTCCGCGGGGCCGGGGACGCCGTTGTAGACGACGTCGGTGCGCCCGGCGACCCGGGGCAGGGCCTTCGCGAGCACGTCGACGCTGTACCGGCTGTTGGCCACCACGCTCGTGGCGAGCGCGAGCGGCAGGGCGAGCGCCGTGCCGACGGTGCGCGACGCGGATCCCTCGGCCTCGTGCACGTGGCAGAGGACGGGGCGGCGCGTGATGCGGCCGACGAGGACCCACAGCGGGATCGTGACGGTGTTGACGTAGACGGCGTCCGGACGGACGTGGCGCACGAGGCCGATGCCCGCGGACAGTCCGCGGACGGACTGGCCGACGAGGGCCGCGAAGCCGCGGGGACGCAGCATCGACTTCCGCAGGACGGGCGTGGGCGCGTGGTGCACGACCGCGCCGACGCCGATGAGCGCGTCGACGAGCGGGCCGTCGGAGGGGAGGGTCACGACCGTGCGGGCGCCCGCGGACACGAGGCCCGCGACGGACTCGAGGAGCACGCGGTCGGATCCGTACAGCTCGGCGCTCGGGTGCGCGACGAGGACCGTGCGGCCGCGGAGGTCCGCGCCCTCGTCGTCGGCCTGCACGAGGGCGTGCTCCGTGCCGGCGAACGCGGTCACGCGGTCACCCGGGCGGCGGGTGCGGCGGTCGACGCGGCGGCCGCGGCACGACGCGCGTCGAGCGCGCCCATGTCGCGGAACCACTTGACCGACGCGAGCGCCAGGTGCCCGGCGTTGGCCAGCATCATCAGCGTGTAGACGGCGAGGAATACGACGGGGGCGCCGAGCAGCGCGAACACGATGCAGAGGAAGCCGTAGTCGGTGGGGATCACGAGCAGCGAGCGGAGGAGCGTCGAGCGGCCGGCCTCGGGGGCGGTGGCCCCGGTGACGGCGTGCACGCGCTTCAGCTGGTCGTTGAGGATCATCGCGAAGAAGCTCGCCGCGGCGACGATCGCGTAGGCGATCGGCACGAGGAGCCACAGGTCGGAGTCCGTGGCGGGCCAGCGGAACATGGACACGAGCACGGCGAGGTGCAGCGAGGAGATCTTGATGCAGTCGACGACGTGGTCGAGCCACTCGCCGGACAGCGAGCCGCCGCCGCGGAGGCGCGCGACCTGGCCGTCGGCCGAGTCGAACGCGTAGCCCACGGCGAGCAGCAGCCAGACGGCGATGCCGACCCACGCGGCGGGCTCGACGAGCGCGAGGATCGCGATGCCGCTGAACGTGAAGGCGGCGCTGATCGCGGTCACCTGGTTCGGGGTGAGGCCCGCGCGGAACGCCCAGGCGGCGAGGAGGCGGCCGGCGGGCCGGTTGACGCGGATCGAGTACGCGGGGGCGCCCCGGGCCGCCTTCTTCTGGGCGGAGGCGAGGCGGCGGACGACGTCGAGGTACGACTCCGTCCGGGCGTCGGTCGCGGCGCTCATCGGCTCTCCTCGAGGAGGAAGGAGGTGCGGGTGGCGTCGCTCGCGCGCAGCTCCGGCTGCCAGCGGGTGGCCGAGCGGACGCCGCGGCTCATGCCGCGCGTCGAGTAGCCGCGCGTCATGCGGGCGGCGAGCTCCTCGTAGCCGTCGGCGATCGCATCCCAGTCGTACGTCTCCTCGGCGCGCTCCTGCAGGCGGGCGCCGATCGCGGCGGCCTCGTCGGCCGCGGCCTCCGCGCCCTCGACGAGGGCGGCCACGCCCGCGGCGTCGGACCAGAAGCGGCCGTCGTCGCCGAGGACGTCGCGGTTGAAGACGTTGTCGTTGGCGAGCGTGGCGGTCGCGGCGCCCATGGCGCGCAGCAGCGACGGGTTGGTGCCGCCGACCGAGTGGCCGTGGATGTAGGTGAGCGCGTGGGCGTAGAGCTGGTCGAGCTGCTCCTGGTCCCACACCCCGCCGAGGCGCTGGATGCGCGGGTCGGCCGAGGCGACCTGCTCGATGCGGTCGGTGTACGCGGCGGAGTACGGCGCGGATCCGACGACGACGAGCGGCAGGGTCGCGTCCGAGGCGGTGTACCCGTCGACGATGACGTCGACGTGGTTCTCCGGCTCGAAGCGCGCGACGACGAGGTGGTAGCCGCCGGGCTCGAGGCCCAGCTCCGCGAGGCGGTCCGACGCGGGGTCGCGGAGGATGTTGGCGCCGTAGGTGAGCAGCTCCGTGGGGATCCCGAACTCGTGGTCGTAGTAGTCGGCGATGCCCTGCGCGTCCGAGATGAGCGCGTCGGCGTCCTTCACGGCCATCTGCTCGGCGATGCGGTAGTACTTCTTGCCCATGCGGCCCCACTTGCCGCGCTTCCACTCGAGCCCGTCGACGTGGACGGCCGTGGCCGTGCCGCGCGAGCGGATGAGGGGGACGAACGGCGCGTTGGCGGCGTTGAACACGAACGCCGCGTCCTGGTGCCGGCCGAAGGCCAGGTGGATCGCGGACAGCGCGGTGTGGCTGAGCGTCTCGATCGACTTGGTCTTCAGCGCGGGCAGGTGCACGAGCTTCATGCCGAGGTGGGTGCGGGGACGCGCGCGGTTCGTGGAGCGGCAGTAGACGGTGACGTCGTGGCCGCGGGCGGCGAGGCGCTGCCCGATCTCCTCGATGGCGGTCTCGAATCCGCCGTACGCGGCGGGGACCCCCCGGGTCCCGACCATGGCGATGCGGAGTCGGCGCGGTTCGATCGTTGACATGCTAGTAAGCCCCCACGGGTCGGGTGAGCACACGGAAGGTGCGCCACATGATCATGACGTCGCCGGTCAGGGACCAGTTCTCGACGTAGTACAGGTCGAGCCGGACGCTCTCGTCCCAGCTCAGGTCGCTCCGGCCGTTCACCTGCCACATGCCGGTGAGGCCCGGCTTGATGAACAGACGGCGGTGCACGTGGCTCTCGTAGCCCATGACCTCGGTGCGCAGCGGCGGGCGCGGCCCCACGAGGCTCATGTCGCCGACGAGGATGTTCCACAGCTGCGGCAGCTCGTCGAGCGAGTAGCGGCGGAGCACGGCGCCCACGCGGGTGACGCGGGGGTCCTTCCGCATCTTGAACAGCGGGCCGGATCCCTCGTTGGCCGCCGTCAGCGCCGCGAGCTCCGCCTCGGCGGTGACCCGCATCGAGCGGAACTTCAGCATGTGGAACTCCTGGCCGCTCTTGCCGACGCGCTCCTGGCGGAAGATGGCGCCGCCGGGGCTGTCGATGCGCACGACGATCGCGAGGACGAGCATCACGGGCGCGAGGATCACGAGCGCGACGCCGGCCACGGCGATGTCGAGGGCCCGCTTCATCACGTGCTTGCCGCCCTCGAACTGCGGGATCTCCACGTGGATGAGCGGGAGGCCCTCGACCGGGCGGAAGTGGATGCGGGGACCGGCGACGTCGGTGAGCCGCGAGGCGA
The DNA here is from genome assembly GCF_059422605.1 of Clavibacter sp. GW821-FHT01D01. Lineage (NCBI taxonomy): Bacteria > Bacillati > Actinomycetota > Actinomycetes > Micrococcales > Microbacteriaceae > Clavibacter > Clavibacter sp. GW821-FHT01D01. The sequence goes on along the minus strand of NZ_JBWKXC010000007.1, from coordinate 105,194 downwards.
GCACCAGCTCGATCGACGAGCCCTCGAGCTCCCAGCCGAGCGTGCGGACGGCGTTGCTGCCGGCGCGGGGCTGGCTCGCGACGATGACGGCGTCGGCGGCGGTGCGGGCGGCGGCGGCGGCGACGGAACCGAGGTCCGAGACGACGGGGATGGTGCGCCCGGCGACCTCGAGGCCGTCGAGGTGGTCGTCGATCGCGACGCCGACGACCGTGTAGCCGGAGGCGGGACGCAGCAGGATCTGCGTGGCCACGTCCTCGACGTCCGCCCGGCTGCCGACGACGACCACGCGGGAGAGGTGCGCGCCCTGCATGCGGCGGCGGATGAGCCACTGGCGCCAGCTCCACCGGGCCACGAGCAGCGCCACGACGCCGAGCGGGAAGGCGATGACGACGTAGCCGCGGGCGATGTCGACCTTGAGGAGCAGGAAGCCGATCGCGAGGGCGCCGAACGTGATGGCGGACGCGTTGACGACCCGCTTGTACTCGGAGACGCCGACGCCGACGATGCGGGCGTCGCGGGTGCGGAAGGCGCCGAGCACGGCGATCCACGCGCCGATGACGACGACGGAGACGATCCCGTAGTCGAGCTGCACCGCGCCGGCCTCGACCGCGGCGTCGGCGGTGCCGAAGCGCGTGAGCTGCGCGACCAGGACGGTCGCGACGATGATCGCCCAGTCGCTCGCGATCAGGCGGGTGCGGTAGTCACGGGCCCAACGGCGGCCCGAGGGCACGGCGGGGGCGGCCGGCGCGACGCCGGATCCGATGATCGGGCGGTGCGCGGAACGGCGCTCGGCGCGCACGCGGGTGCGGTCGCCCCGGGTCGCGGGGCGGTTCCTCGTGGTGCTCATCGCGTGCCGAGCAGCGCGTCGAGCCGGCGAGGGGTCTCGGAGGTGCGGGTGGATGCGGGGAGGCGCGGCCGACGGGCTCGGTCCAGCGCCGATGACGGGTTCATCGGGTGAGTGCCTGCGTTTCGGGTTACAGGTGGGTGGTGCGGGGAGGTAGGCGCGGCGATCCTGGGTAGGGGACCGACGGAGCCGTCGTGCGAGGGGCTGCAGCGGTTCGTGCCGGGTGAGCACGTGGACGGCCGGTGTCCGCCGCGGGTACGGCATATGGACGATCGTCTGCTGCTCCGACAACCATAGGAGGTGACGGCCTCCGGGCGGCTTCCCCACTTCGGGGGGCGGTCGCCCCCCGCGTCCCTTCCTAGCCCACCACCGCCCCCACCGCCGACGCCCCCGCGGCGACCGGCACGACGGCCTCGCGCCCCGCGTGGGACACCCGCACGTCGCCCGCGAAGGCGGTGACGGCCACGCGTCCGGCGGCGTCCGCGCGCAGTGTCGTCGGCGCCAGGCGCCACTCCTCCCGGATCAGTCGACGCAGTGCCTCGTAGGACGGCTTCGGCGTGCCGTCCGCCCGCACGAGCCCGCCGGGGGCGTTCAGCCACATGCCGTCGTCGGTGAGGCCCCAGTAGGTGATGGCCGCCACGGCCGGGTGCCCGACGAGCGAGCGGTAGTGCCGCTCGATCTCGTCCGCCTGACGCTCCTCGCCCGCCGGGGTGGACGGCCAGCTCCGCACCTGGAAGTCGTTGAGGTCGGTGATCTCGGGGGGCATCGGGTCGCCCGACAGCAGCGTCGTCTCGGTCAGGTGGATGGGCAGCCCGAAGCGCGCGAACCGGTCGACGATGCCGAGCACCTGCTCCTCGCCGCGGTAGCCCTGGTGCATGTGGGTCTGCAGGCCGATGGCGTCGACCGGGATGCCGGCGCCGAGGACCTCCTCGATGAGCTCCTCGTAGGCGGGGGAGAGGTCGAAGTCGTTGAGGACGAGGGTGGCCGCCGGGTCCGCCGCCCGCGCCTCCTCGAACGCGAGCCGGACCATGGCGAGGCGCCCGCGGGCTGCCGCGAGCCGGGTGATCCCGTTGTCCTCGCGGTCGAACACGGGCATGATGACCGCCTCGTTGATGGCGTCCCATGTGCCGACGAGTCCGGCGAAGTCCCCGACGTCGCGCCGGATCCGCTCCCGCTGCACCCGTTCGACCTCCTCGAGCGGGAGGTCGAGCAGCCACGGCGCGGTCACCGTGTGCCAGACGAGCGGGTGCCCCTTGACGTCGACGCCGCGCTCGCGGAGCCAGCGGGCCGTGGTGCGCAGCCGCTCCGTGTCGGGGCGTCCGCGCACGGGCTCGAAGCGGCCCCAGTAGAAGGGGAGCGTGGCGGTGTCGAACACGGCCAGCCACTGCTCGGCGAGCCGCTCCAGGCCCTCGAGCCGTGCGCCGCCGAAGATCTCGATGCCGGCCTGCTCCGGGTCCGTCTCGCCGTTGCCGAGCGGGATGAGGTCGAAGCCGATGTTGCCGAACGCGAACTCCTGCCGCGCCTGCTCCACCTGCACGTCGGCGTGGGCGAGCGGCTCCCCGGAGGCGTCGCGGAGGGTGATGACGGCGTCGGCGCGGCGCGCGTCGGGGATCGCGGCGGGTCGGCGCCCGGAGGCGGGGGAGGCGGCGGATGCGGCGGGCGTGGCGGTCATGGGTCCCCTCGAGGAGCGGGCGCCACGGCCGCCCGCCGCCGGTCCGACTCGTCCGGTCAGGCGGACGGGAGGGCGGACGACGCGGGCGACGGACGGGCGCGTCGGTGCGGTCGTCCGGAACCTACGCGGGGGCCGCGCGGGGCGTCCACCGCGCCGCGGATACCCGAAAGCTTTCCCCTCGCGCCGAGCGGGGAAGGGGGCTCCCGCGGCGTAGCGTGCACGACATGATCCCCGGCGCCGCGTCCCTGTCCGTCCTCTACCTCGGCGGGACGGGCACCATCAGCGCCGCCTGCGTCCGCGCCTCGGCCGCCGCGGGCATGGACGTCACCGTCGTCAACCGCGGCGCCGACGCGAAGGGTCGCGGCGTCCCCGAGGGCGTGACGACCCTCGTGGCCGACGTCCAGGATCCCGCCGCGCTCGCCGCCGCCCTCGGCGACCGCACGTTCGACGCGGTGGTCGACTTCCTCTCCTACGACGCCGCCGGAGCGGACCGCCGGGTGGCCGCGTTCGCCGGCCGCACGCGGCAGTTCGTCGCCATCAGCTCCGCGTCGATCTACCGCAAGCCCGCGCTGCAGACGCCCATCACCGAGTCGACGCTCCGGGCGAACCCGTTCCTCGCCTACGCCCGCGACAAGATCGCGATGGAGGACGCCTTCCTCCGCCACCACGCCGAGGGCGGCTTCCCCGTCGTGATCGTGCGCCCGTCGCACACCTACGACGAGGCGAGCCCGCCGCTCGCCGGCGACTGGACGGTCGTGGACCGCATCGCGCGCGGCGAGGAGGTCGTGGTGCCGGGCGACGGCACCTCGCTCTGGACCCTGACGCACGCCGACGACTTCGCGGTCGGCCTCGTCGGCATCCTCGGCGACGAGCGGGCCGTGGGGGAGGCCCTGCACATCACGAGCGACGACGTCCTCACGTGGGACCGGATCCACCACCTCGTCGCCGAGGCCCTGGGCGTCGAGGCCCGCCTGGTGCACGTGCCCGCCGAGCAGTTCCCCGTCGTGGAGCCCGACTGGGGCTGGTCCGAGCTGGTGCTCGGCGACCTCTCCCACAGCGCGGTCTTCGACACGACCAGGATCCGGCGGCTCGTCCCCGCCTTCCAGCCGCGGATCCCGTTCCACCTGGCGGTCCGCGGCATCGTGACGTGGCGGGCCGCGCACCCGGAGCTCGCTCGGCCGGACGCCGACACGGACCGCCGCATCACCCGCCTCGTGGCGGCGAAGCACGCGGCCGACGAGGCCTACCGGGCGGCTGCGGGGCGCTAGGGCGCCGGAGCGCCGACGCCGCGCTGGCGCCGGGCCCGCTAGCGGCCGGCGACCGCCGGCCGCGCGGTGCGTCCCGCCCAGCCGGCGCGCGTCCGGGCGATCAGCGTCACGACCACGACGGCGGCGGCTGCCACCAGCGCCGCGACGGCCGCGGGCGTCGAGAGGAGCTCGCCGGTGAGCCGTCCGACGGCGACCCAGGAGAGCCCCCACGCGATGGCCGCGGTCGGCGCGAGCCGCCCGCCGTCGCGGAGCGCGAGCAGCACGCCGACCGCCCCGGCGACGAGGAGGAGCACGACGGCCCACGCGTCGCGGCCGGCCGTCCCGGGCTGGAAGCCGGAGGCGGTGAGGATGGACGTGATGTTCGCGATCGTCGCGACGCTCACCCACCCGAGGTAGAGGCCCATGGTGCCGTCGAGCACGATGCCCTCGACGAGGTTCCGCGGCCGGGTGGCGAGGAGCGCGCGGAAGGTCCAGATCAGCGTCACGAGCAGCGCGACGATGACGACGCCGCTCAGCACGAGGAGACCGGCCTGCGCGCTGAGGATCCACGCGGCGTTGAGCACGAGGGTGATGGCGACCGGGTAGCCGACGCGGCGCTGGCGCTCGTCGGCGCGCTGGGCGGGGAGCGCCTGCCAGATCGTGTACGCGACGAGGCCGAGGTAGATGACGCTCCAGATGGAGAAGGCGGGGCCGGCCGGCGCGACGGGGGTGTAGCTCGCGCTGAGCGCACCGCTCGACGCGTTCTGGATGCTCTCGTCGCTGAACGCGCCGGAGCCGAACGCCGAGCCCACGATGGCGAACACCATGCTCGAGATGACGACGATCTGGCGGACGATGTCCTTCACGGTGCCCATGCGGCCTGCTCCTCTACGATGGGAATGTCAGCAGGCGGATAGTAAGCCTGCTGATGATCACACTAGCAGGGAGAGGTGCTGATGGCCGGAGAGGTGTCCGCGGAGGACCAGCTCGCCAGCTGGCCCACGGGACGGCTGCTGTCCACCGCCGCGCGGGCCGTCGAGCACGCGTGGGCGGAGGCGCTCGCGACCCTGGGGGTCACGCACGCGGGGCTCATCGCCCTGCACCTGCTCCGCGACGGGCCGCTCAGCCAGATCCAGCTCGCCCGCTCCGCGCACGTCGAGACGCAGACCATGTCGCGCACGCTCGAGCGCCTGGAGCGCGAGGGCCTGGTGTCGCGCGCACCGGATCCCGACGACCGCCGCCGGCACGTCGTCGCCCGCACGGACGCCGGCGCGGAGGCCTGGTCGCGCGCGCAGGACCTCGAGCGCGACGTCCTCCCCGAGCTCACCCGCTCCGAGGAGATGCGCCGGGGCCTCATCGACGTGATCCGCGCGGCCGGCCGCCCCGCGCCCGCCGCCGCGCCGCCCGCCGCCGCGCCATCCGAATCCGAACCCGCCTCCGCCTCCGCCCGGCCCCGCCGATGACCCGCCCTGCGGACCCGGTCTCCGCCGCCGCCCCCGACCTGCCCGGCCGCGCGGTCATCCGCCAGCGGTGGAGCGACCTCGCCTTCGTGCACTGGCGCGTGGATCCCGCGCTCGTCGCCCCGCTCCTCCCGCCGGGCACGCGCCCCGACGTGCACGACGGCTCCAGCTGGGTCGGCCTCATCCCGTTCGTGCTGTCCCGCAGCGCCTTCCCGCCGCTGCCGGCCGTGCCGTGGGCCGGCACGTTCGCCGAGCTCAACGTCCGCCTCTACAGCGTCGGCGACGACGGCCGCCGGGGGGTCGTGTTCCGGTCCCTCGAGGCGGCGAAGCTGCTCCCGGTGCTCGGCGCGCGCGTGGGCCTCGGCCTGCCGTACATGTGGGCGTCGATGACGCACGGGGAGCGCGACGGCGTGATCACCTACACGTCGCGCCGGCGCACGGGCGCGCGCCCCTCGTCGCGCATCTCGGTGCGTCCCCTCGGCGAGGAGGTGGAGGGCGATCCGCTGGCCGACTTCCTCACGGCGCGCTGGGGCATGCACGTCGCGCGCGGCGGCGTCACGCGGTACTGGCCGAACACGCACGACGCGTGGACGCTGGAGCGCGCGGAGCTCGTCGACCTCGACGACGAGCTGGTGGCGGCCGCCGGCCTTCCCGGGATCGTCGACCGCGCCCCGGACTCCGTGCTGTTCTCCCGCGGCGTGCGCACCGAGTTCGCCGGACCGCTGCGTCCTCGCGCCGACGCCTGACGTCCCGCGGACGCCGCGCGCGGACGCGTCGCACGTCCGCGTGACCGCGACCCGCGTCAGCGGTCCTCGCGCGGAGTCCGCGTGGACCGGGCCTTCCCGCCCGCGAGCTCGTCGATGGTGATCGCCGCGCTGACGAGCGCGAGGTGGCTGAGCCCCTGCGGCAGGTTGCCGAGGAAGGAGTCGTCCGCGGCGTCGATCATCTCGGAGTAGAGGCCCACGTCGTTGCCGAGGGCGACGAGCTCGTCCATGAGCTCGCGGGCCTCGTCCATCCGGCCCACGCAGGCGAGCGCCCCGGCCATCCAGAAGCCGCAGGCCGTGAACGTGCCCTCCTCCTCCGGCATCCCCGAGTAGCGGTACAGCTGCGGTCCGCGGCCGAGCTCGGACCGGAGGGCGTCGAGCGTCCGCGACATGCGCTCGCCGCGGTCGAAGCCGGAGATGGAGTGCAGGAGGATGCTCGCGTCGAGCCGCTGGCTGCCCGGGTGCATCACGTAGGCGCCGCGGCCCTCGTCCCAGCACTCCTCCTCGACCCACGTGCGGATGCGGTCGCGCTCGGCCCGCCACCGGTCGGGCACGCCGGGGATCTGGCCGAGCTCCGCGAGCTCGACCGCGCAGTCGAGCGCCTGCCAGCAGCCGAGCTTGGAGGTGGTGTAGTGCTGCTCGTCCTCGAGCTCCCACATGCCGGCGTCGCGGCGCTGCCACATGTCGCAGGCGCGGTCGGCGAACGTGGCGAGGAGCCGGCCGGTGTCCGCGTCGAGCACGTTGCCGTCGCGGACGTAGGTGCGCACCACGTCGAACAGGTCGCCGTACACGCCGAGCTGCAGCTGCGCCTGCGCGTCGTTGCCGTCGACCACGGGGCCGACGCCCCGCCAGCCCGGCACCTCCGGCTCGGTGCTGCCCTCGGGCACGCCGCCCTGCAGGGAGTAGAAGACGTGCAGGTCGGGGCCGTTGTCGCGGATCGTGCGGAGCATCCACGACACGGCGGCGTGGGTCTCCTCGCGGAGGCCGAACTTGACCAGCGCGTTCACGGTGTAGGCGAGGTCCCGCACCCAGGCGAAGCGGTAGTCCCAGTTCTTGCCGCCGCCCATCCGCTCGGGGAGCGACGTCGTCGCGGCCGCGGCGATGGACCCGGTGGGGGCGTGCACGAGCAGCTTGAGCGCGAGGGCGCTGCGCTGCACGGCGTCGGCCCACTCGCCGTCGTACCGGAACTCGGCGCTCCAGTTCTCCCAGTTGCGGATGGTGCGGTCGATGCCCTGGTCGACGATCTCCGGGTTCGGGATCCGCACGGGCTCGCGCTCGGTCCCGACCATCGTGATCATGTGGCGCGACCCCTTCCCCGTCGTGAAGGCCCCCGACAGGGACTGCGTGCCGGGCTCCGCGGGCCCGTGCTCGAACCCGACGACCGCCAGCGTGACGCCGTCCACGCGGATGACGGGTCCGTTGTGCGTCGACTGCACCCACGGCGACGAGGTGCCGAGCGCGGTTCCGGGCGCGACCCGCCAGCTCATCGCGACCGAGCCGGTGAGCCCCTCGACGCGGCGACCGAGCTCGGACCACGGGAGGCGTCCGGCGACGCCGGTGATGAGCGCGTCCGTGACCCGCACGCTCCCGGACGCCGTCGTGAAGGTGGTGGTGAGCACGTTGGTGCCGGGGACGTAGGCCCGGGCGACCTCGAAGTCCTCGTCGGGCCGCAGCGTGAAGCGCCCACCGTGCGGCGCGTCGATGATGGCGGCGAACGCGGGCGGCGTGTGCAGGTCGGGCAGCGGCAGCCAGTCGATGTCGCCGTCCTCGGCGATGAGCGCGACGGTGCGGCCGTCCCCGATGGCGGCGTAGCTGCGGAGCGCGATGTAGCCGTCGATCCGCTCGGGGACGGGGCGGGTTGCGGGCGTGGCCATGGGACTCCTGTCGACGCCGGCAGGCGGGGCACCGACCCCTCCAGTATCCCTGGACCCCCGGTGCTCGGCCTGCGCGGGGGAGTCGCGGGACATGACGGCTCGCCGTGCGCGGTTCGCCGCGCATGTGGCCTCGAACTCGTGCAAACCGTTTTCCAGCACGTTCCGAACACGGCTGATGGGCCCGGAGCCAACCCGAACGGTTCCGGTCACCGCCCGTGGGACAGCGCCGTCCGCACGGGCCACCTCCCCCTCCTCTTCTCCTCTCCTGCTCCACGCGGTGCAGGCTGGGTGCATGACCCGACTCGAGGCCGTCCGCGGCGACATCACCCGGCAGGACGTCGACGCGATCGTGGACGCGGCCAACTCGTCCCTCCTCGGCGGCGGGGGAGTGGACGGCGCGATCCACCGCGCGGCCGGCCCCGAGCTCCTGGCCGCGTGCCGCCGCATCCGAGCCGACCAGCTCCCCGACGGCCTGCCCGCGGGCGAGGCGGTCGCGACCCCGGGCTTCCGACTGCCGGCCCGGCACGTGATCCACACGGTCGGCCCGGTGTGGTCCGCGACCGACGACCGGAGCGCCGTGCTCGCGAGCGCGTACCGCCGCTCGATCGAGGTGGCGGCCGGCCTCGGGATCCGCACCGTCGCGTTCCCCGCGGTCTCGGCCGGCGTCTACGGCTGGCCGGTGGACGACGCGGCGCGCGTGGCGGTCGCCGCGGTGCGCGGGGCGCTCGCCGAGGGGCGGGGTGCCGGCCTCGAGCTCGTGCGCTTCGTGCTCTTCTCGGACGAGGTGCTGTCCGCCTTCGATGCGGCGCTCGCGTCCGACGCCTGAGGGACGGGGCCGCGCCATCGAGGTCGACGGGCTCGTAACGCGCACCCGGGGGAAAGCAGGACGCCGGCCCTGCCGTCGAGGACGGGGACCGGCGTGATGTGCCTGGACGCGGCGTCGATCCGCGGACCTTTCGATTTTCAGTCGAACGCTCTACCAACTGAGCTACCCAGGCGAGCGGGCGACTTCGAGAAGTCACCCACATCGGACAGAAGCCCTCTCGTGTGAGAGGGCTTCACATCCGTGGCGACCCTGACGGGACTTGAACCCGCGACCTCCGCCGTGACAGGGCGGCACGCTAACCAGCTGCGCTACAGGGCCTTGCGTGTCGATGTCTGCTGTGGTGACCCCAACGGGATTCGAACCCGTGTTAGCGCCGTGAAAGGGCGCCGTCCTAGGCCGCTAAACGATGGGGCCGCTCGCCCTGGTCTCCCAGGCCTGCAGCAACCGACACGTCAGCATAACCGCATGCCGGGCGAGGACTCAAATCGACGGTCCGAGCGACGGGACGCACCGCGCGGGCATGCGGATCCGACGGCGTGTCGCGGTCCCGTCGCGCGTCATCGGGAGGCACCTCCGGCGGAGCGCGCGCCCCGCGCGAGGGCCCGTAGGCGCCGACCGGCACGCGACGGCTGCGGGATCGCCGACACGGCCCGCGCGCTGCCCGGGCGCCCGCCGTCGGCGAGGTTAGCCTTCGCTCGACCCTCCCGGGAGGGGATCCCCGCGCGGATCCCCGCATCGTGCGCGCTGTGCGCCGACGATCCCCGTTGTTACTGTGAGAGCCGGTGACGGTGTGGCGGATGCGATCCGCGGCACCCCGCCGGCCCCGCGGGGAGGCGCAGCCGGCCAGCCGGGCGACACGATGATCGGGATCACCATGGACACGGAACTCCACCGGAGCGCGCGCACGGCACGCGTCCCGCGCACGCGCCTGGGCGGACGCCGCGGGCTGCAGGCCGTCGTCGCGGTGCTCGCCGTCCTCCTCACCGGGTCGATCGCCGCCCCCGCCCACGCCGAGACGTTCGCCTCCTGGGATGACGTGCAGAAGGCGCGCGGGGACGAGCAGGCGCAGAAGGACCTGGTCCAGCGCATCACCGACGAGGTCGCCGCCCTCGAGCAGCAGGTCACCGACGCCCGGGCGCTCGTGACGAAGCGCGGCGAGGAGCACGACGAGGCGCAGCAGGCGGCCGACGACAAGTACGAGGACACCGTCCAGCTGCAGCGGAAGGTCGACGCGGCGGACCAGAAGGCCACGCGCTCGCAGGAGCAGGCGGCGGGACTCGCGAAGCAGCTCATGCGCTCGGGCGGGCAGAACCTCTCCGGCACCCTGCTGCTCAGCGAGGGCGACGGCACCGACGACCTCCTCGACAAGCTCGGCACGATGAGCAAGGTCGCCGAGAAGTCCGACCGCATCTACGTCATCGCCCTGCAGGACCGCAACGCGGCCAAGTCCCTGAGCGACCAGGCCCAGGTCGCGCTCACCGAGCTCGACGCCCTCAAGGCCAAGGCCGAGCAGCTCCTGACGGAGGCCGCCGACGCGCAGGCGGCCCTCGAGACGGCGCTCGAGGAGCAGACCGTGCAGAAGGCCGATGCCGACGCGAAGCTCGCGGTGATGGCGGAGGACCGCGAGGCCACGGAGGACGACTACCAGGCGGGCGTCCGCAAGCGCCAGGCCGAGGCCGACGCGCTCGCCGCCAGCCAGGGCCGCGCGGGCGGCGACGTGTCGCCCGGCCAGATCAGCGCGTCCGGCTGGACCGCCCCGCTCCCCGGCGCCTACACGAGCGGCTACTACGGCCCCCGCTTCCACCCCATCCAGCACCGCATGATCTTCCACGCCGGCGAGGACCTCGTCCGGGGCGCCACGTGCGGCACCACCCAGTACGCCGTGCACTCCGGCACGGTCGTCTTCGCGGGATGGAACGGCGGCTACGGGAACTACATCCGCATCGACCACGGCGGCGGCGTCTCCTCCGCCTACGGGCACATCGCCAACGGCGGGACCCTGGTGCGGAACGGGCAGCAGGTCGTCGCCGGCCAGCCCATCGCGATCACCGGCACCACGGGCGGCTCGACCGGCTGCCACTCCCACTTCGAGATCCGCCTGAACGGGAACCCCACCGATCCGGTGGCGTTCATGCACGGCCAGGGCGTCTCCATCACCAGCACGCACTGACATGAGGAACGACATGACCCACCTCCGCCCGACCACGGTCGTCATCTCCACGCTCGCCGTGGGCGCGATCGCGGTCTCCAGCGGCGTCGCCGCCCAGACCGCGTTCGCCGCCACGGACTACCCCTCGTGGGCCGACGTGCAGGCGGCGAAGGCGGACGAGGCGCAGACGCAGACCGCCATCGAGCGGGTCACCGAGCTCGCGACGGGACTCCAGGAGTCGGCCGACCAGGCCAACAAGGAGGCGATGATCGCGGGGGAGGCCTACGCGCAGGCCCAGGCGGCGCGCGACGCGCAGGCCGAGAAGCTCGAGCGCCTGCAGCAGAAGGCCGACGAGGCCCAGGCCGCGGCCCTCACCAGCCGGATGCGCGCCGGTCTCCTCGCGAGCCACCTCGCGCGCGCCGGCGGCCAGGACATCACGGCGAGCCTGCTCGCCTCCGACGGCGACGACGCCGAGGAGCTGCTGCGCTCGCTCGGCACCATGTCGAAGCTCTCCGAGAGCACGCAGACCGTGTACGCGCAGGCCCTCTCGGACCGCAACAGCGCGGCGTCGCTCAGCGACCAGGCGCAGATCGCGAAGGACGAGCTCGCCCGTCTCGCCGACGAGGCGGAGGAGTCGCTGGCGGCAGCCAACGGCGCGGCCGCGGCGGCCGCGGCCGCGGTGGCGGAGCAGACGCGCAACAGCGACCAGCTCATCGCGCAGCTCGCGCTGCTGAAGGACTCCACGTCCGAGATCGAGGCCCAGTACATCCAGAGCCTCACGCAGCCGGCCATCCCGGCGGCGGCGGCACCGTCGGCGGGATCCGGCTCCACAGACGGCGGTTCGTCGACCGGTGGCGGAGCCTCGTCGGGTGGGGGATCCTCGTCGGGCGGCGGCGCCTCCACCGGTGGCGGCTCGAGCGCCCCCGCCCCCGCGCCGGCCCAGCCCGCGCCCCAGCAGCCCTCACCCCCGCAGCCGGCGCCCCAGCCCGCGCCGCCGCAGCCCTCGCGTCCGGCGCCAGCTCCCGCCCCCGCACCCGCCCCGGCCCCCGCGCCCGCCCCGTCCGGCAACGCCGCGCAGGTCGCCATCGCGTTCGCGAAGGCGCAGCTCGGGGAGCCGTACCTCCTCGGCGGCGCCGGCCCGAACCAGTGGGACTGCTCGGGCCTCGTGATGATGGCGTACCGGGCAGCCGGCATCGACGTCGGCAGCCACTCGGTGAGCTCGCAGTACGCCAGGATGCAGGCGCAGGGCCGGCTCGTGCCGTTCTCGCAGCGCCAGGCCGGCGACATCGTCTTCTGGAACAGCGGCGGCGGGTTCTACCACGATGCCATCTCGCTCGGCGGGGACACCATCATCGCGGCGCCGAAGCCCGGTGACGTGGTCAAGATCCAGGGACTCTGGGGCGGCCGCGACCTCATGCCCTACGTGGGCCGCCCGGGCTGATCCCGGCCCGCGCCGCGTCCCCGGCACGCACGACGACGCCCGCCGCACCCGCATCTGCTGCGGGTGGGCGGGCGTCGTGGTGTCAGGTGCGGACGCGGGTCAGGCGTCCTCCTCCGGCTCGCCGGCGTGGCCGTCGTGGCCGCCCTCGGCCTGGAGCTTCTCGAAGCCGGCCTGCACGATGCGCTCGGCCTCGGCCGCGTCGCCCCAGCCCTCCGTCTTGACCCACTTGCCGGGCTCGAGGTCCTTGTAGCGCTCGAAGAAGTGCTCGATCTCGTTGCGGACCTGCTGCGGCACGTCCTCGATGTCCTGGATGTGGGCCCAGCGCGGGTCCTTCGCGGGCACGGTGATGACCTTCGAGTCGATGCCGGCCTCGTCGCTCATGTTGAACACGCCCACGGGGCGGACGGCGACTCCGACGCCGGGGAAGACCGGGTACTCGAGCAGCACGAGCGCGTCGACCGGGTCCCCGTCGAGGCCGAGGGTGTTCTCGAAGTAGCCGTAGTCGGTGGGGTAGACGAACGACGTGAAGAGCACGCGGTCGAGGTACACGCGGCCCGTCTCGTGGTCGACCTCGTACTTGTTGCGGGACCCCTTGGGGATTTCGACGACGACGTCGTAGCTGGCCATGCGTGTGCTCCTCGTGGTTCTGCCGTGGGCGGGATGCTGCCATAACGTTAGTGGATGCCCTCCGAGCGACCCCGTCTCACGCCCGCCGTCGCGGACCTCCGACGGGCGGTGCGGGAGGCCCTCGCGGAGCTGCCCGCGGCAGCCGCCGGCCCCGTGCTCGTCGCGCTCTCGGGCGGCGCGGACTCCCTCGCCCTCGCGGCCGCGGCGGCCTTCGAGGGGCCGCGCGCGGGTGTCGCGGTCGGCGCCGTCGTGGTCGACCACGGCCTGCAGGACGCCTCCGCGGCGGTGGCCGCAGGCGCCGCGGAGGCCGCGCGCGCACTGGGCCTCGACCCCGTCGTCGTCACGCGCGTCCGCGTGGACCCGGGTGGCGCGGGCCCCGAGGCCGCCGCCCGCGCCGCGCGCTACGCGGCCTTCGACGACGCGCTCCGGGCGACGGGCTCCCGCGCGCTCCTCCTCGCGCACACGCTGGACGACCAGGCCGAGACCGTCCTGCTGGGGCTCGCCCGCGGATCCGGCGCCGCGAGCCTCCACGGCATGGCACTGTCGGCGCCCGCTCGGGGCGCGGACGCCGTCTACCTGCGGCCGCTGCTCGGGATCCGCGCCGCCGCCACGCGCGCCGCCTGCGCCGACCAGGGCCTGGACCCGTGGCAGGACCCGCACAACGCCGACCCCGCGTACCGCCGCGTGCGCGTGCGCCACGACGTGCTGCCGGTCCTCGAGCGCGAGATCGGCCCGGGCATCGCCGAGGCGCTCGCGCGCACCGCCGACCAGCTGCGCGAGGACGACGACGCGCTCGAGCTCTTCGCGGCCGAGATGGTCGAGGAGATCGCCGACCACGCCGAGGCCGGCATCTCGCTCGAGGTCGCCGCGCTCCGGGCCGCTCCGCCCGCGCTGCGGCACCGGCTGATCCGCCTCGCCGCCCGCGAGGAGTTCGCCGCGCACCTCTCCCGGACGCACGTCCTGGAGGTCGCGCGGCTCGTGACCGACTGGCACGGGCAGGGGCCGGTCGACCTGCCGGGCGTTAGGGTCGTACGCAGGGACGAGCTCATCGTCCTCAGCGCCAGGACGACGGAAGAGTGACATGAGATCCACCGACATCGCCGACGACCTGACCGAGGTCCTGCACACCGAGGAGCAGATCCACGCACGGATCGCCGAGATGTGCCGCGAGATCGAGCGGGACTACGCGGGGGAGGAGCTCCTCCTCGTCGGCGTGCTGAAGGGCGCGGTCATGGTCATGGCGGACCTCGCCCGCGAGCTCGCCCTGCCGGTGCACATGGACTGGATGGCCGTCAGCTCCTACGGGTCGGGCACGAAGTCCAGCGGCGTCGTCCGCATCCTCAAGGACCTCGACGCCGACCTCACGGGCCGCCGCGTGCTCATCGTCGAGGACATCATCGACTCCGGCCTCACGCTCTCCTGGCTCCTCGCGAACCTCCGCTCCCGCGGCGCCGCGAGCGTCGAGGTCTGCGCCCTCCTCCGCAAGCCCGAGGCCGTGAAGATCGCGGTCGACGTGCGCTACGTGGGCTTCGAGATCCCGAACGACTTCGTCATCGGCTACGGCCTGGACTTCGCGGAGCGGTACCGGAACCTGCGCGACGTGGCCATCCTCGCGCCGCACGTCTACAGCTGACGCGCCCCTCTCCTCTTATCCGGCTCCAGGGCGGCGCACGTTCGGCTGGCGGCGAACACCGCGGCCACGCCCAGACAGCCGCTTGTATCCTCGAGACATCTCGTCGCCGTACGGCGCGGCACGGGCAGAAAGGTGTCGGGCCCGCGCCCCTACGCTCATGAACTTCAAGAAACTCCTCCGCAGCCCGATCCTCATCGTCGTCCTCGCCATCGTCGTGGTGTCGGTGGGCTTCAGCCTCATCACCGGATCCGGCTACAAGACCATCACCACGCAGCACGGCCTCGAGCTGATCCAGGACGGCGAGGTCGCCTCCGCCAAGATCATCGACGGCGAGCAGCGCGTGGACCTCACGCTCACGAACGCCGACGGCGACAACGGCACCATGGTGCAGTTCAACTACGTCGCCCAGCGCGGCACCGAGATCGTCGCCGCCATCACGGAGGCCAACCCCGCCGAGGGCTTCGACGACCAGGTGCCGCAGCCGAGCTGGCTGCTGTCGGCGTTCAGCATCCTGCTGCCGCTGCTGCTCATCGGCTTCTTCATCTGGATCATGTTCTCCGGCATGCAGGGCGGCGGGAACCGCGTCATGCAGTTCGGCAAGTCGAAGGCGAAGCTCGCCTCGAAGGACTCCCCGAAGGTGACGTTCGCCGACGTCGCCGGGTCGGACGAGGCCATCGAGGAGCTCGAGGAGATCAAGGACTTCCTCAAGGAGCCCGCCAAGTTCCAGGCCGTCGGCGCCCGCATCCCCAAGGGCGTGCTGCTCTACGGCCCTCCCGGCACCGGCAAGACCCTGCTGGCGCGCGCCGTCGCCGGCGAGGCGGGCGTGCCCTTCTACTCCATCTCCGGATCCGACTTCGTCGAGATGTTCGTGGGCGTGGGCGCGAGCCGCGTGCGCGACCTCTTCGAGCAGGCCAAGCAGAACGCGCCGGCCATCATCTTCGTCGACGAGATCGACGCCGTCGGCCGCCACCGCGGCGCCGGCGTGGGTGGCGGCAACGACGAGCGCGAGCAGACCCTCAACCAGCTCCTGGTGGAGATGGACGGCTTCGACGTCAAGACCAACGTCATCCTCATCGCGGCCACCAACCGGCCCGACGTCCTCGACCCCGCGCTCCTGCGCCCGGGCCGCTTCGACCGCCAGATCGGCGTCGACGCCCCCGACCTGCAGGGCCGCCGGCAGATCCTCGAGGTGCACGGGCGCGGCAAGCCGCTGGCCTCGGGTGTCGACCTCGAAGTCCTCGCGCGGAAGACCCCGGGCTTCACCGGCGCCGACCTGGCCAACGTCCTCAACGAGGCGGCGCTCCTCACGGCGCGCTCCGACGCGCAGCTCATCGACGACCGCGCCCTCGACGAGGCCGTCGACCGCGTCATGGCCGGGCCCCAGCGCCGCAGCCGCATCATGCGCGACCACGAGAAGCTCATCACCGCGTACCACGAGGGCGGTCACGCGCTCGCGGCGGCGGCGATGAACAACACCGACCCGGTGACCAAGGTCACGATCCTGCCCCGCGGCCGCGCCCTCGGCTACACGATGGTGCTGCCGCTGGAGGACAAGTACTCGGTCACCCGCAACGAGCTGCTCGACCAGCTCACGTACGCCATGGGCGGCCGCGTCGCGGAGGAGATCGTGTTCCACGACCCCACCACCGGCGCCTCGAACGACATCGAGAAGGCCACGTCCACGGCCCGCCGCATGGTCACCGAGTACGGCATGAGCGCCAAGGTCGGCTCCGTCAAGCTCGGCTCCAGCTCCGGCGAGCCCTTCCTCGGGCGCGAGCTCGGCGGGGGACGGGACTACTCGGAGGACATGGCCCTCACGGTCGACGCCGAGGTGCGCGCGCTCCTCGACGGCGCCCATGACGAGGCGTGGCAGGTCATCAACGACAACCGCGACGTGCTCGACCACCTGGCCACCGAGCTCCTCGAGAAGGAGACGCTCGACCACGACCAGCTGGCCGCGATCTTCGCCGACGTGCGGAAGCTGCCGCCCCGGCCGCAGTGGCTGTCGAGCGACAAGCGCCCGCTGTCGGACCTGCCGCCCGTGCCCATGCCGCAGAAGGCGCCCATCGACCAGGGCGTCGTCGACGGCGCGGTCGACTCGGAGCCGCCGGCCGGCAAGCCGAAGCGCTCGCCCTTCCCGCGTCCCGCGACGGCCTGACCCGGTGGGCGTCGACAGGGCGCGCATCGAGGCGGCCGTGTCCGAGCTGATCCTGGCCATCGGCGAGGACCCGGGCCGGGAGGGCCTCGCGACCACCCCGGCCCGGGTCGCCGAGGCCTACGGCGAGTTCTTCGCGGGCGTCGGCACGGATCCGCTCCGGCACCTGCGGGAGACCTTCCCGCTCCCGGAGACGGCGGCGGCGCCGCAGCCCGTCATCGTCACGGGCATCGCGTTCCGCTCCATCTGCGAGCACCACCTGCTCCCGTTCACGGGCGTCGCGCACCTGGCGTACGTGCCGGGGGAGCGCATCGTCGGCCTCGGCCGCCTGCCGCGCGTGGTGGACGACCTCGCCTCCCGCCCGCAGATGCAGGAGCGGCTCGGCGAGCAGATCGCCGAGGCGCTCGAGCACGGCCTCGGCGCCCGCGGCGTCGCGGTGATCCTCGACGCGACCCACGGCTGCGTCACCGCGCGCGGCACGCGCCAGGCCGGGAGCACCACCATCACCATCGCCGCGCGCGGTTCGCTCGCCGAGGCGTCCGCGCGCGCGGAGGTGCTCGCGCTGCTGCCCGTCGCCGCCGGCCGGGACCGGCCGTGACCCGCGCCCCGTCGTCCGGCGCGCTCGTGATGGGGATCCTCAACGCCACCCCCGACTCCTTCAGCGACGGCGGACTCCACCTCGCGCTCGACGACGCGCTCGCGCACGCCCGGCGGCTGGTCGCGGCGGGCGCGGACGTCGTCGACGTGGGCGGGGAGTCCACCCGGCCGGGAGCCGGCCGCGTCGACGCCGACGAGGAGCTCGCCCGCGTCCTGCCCGTCGTCCGCGAGCTCGCGTCCGAGGGCCTCGTCGTGAGCGTCGACACCATGCGCGCGGCGACCGCCGAGGCGTGCGTCGCCGCCGGTGCGCGCATCGTCAACGACGTGTCCGGAGGTCTGGCCGACCCGCGGATGGCGGCGGTCGTCGCGGGCGTCGACGTCGACTACGTGGCCATGCACTGGCGGGGCCACAGCGACACGATGGGCGCGCGCGCGACCTACGCGGACACCGTCGGCGAGGTGCGCGACGAGCTGCGCGCCCGCGTCGAGGGGCTCGTCGCCGCCGGGGTGGATCCCGCGCGCATCGTCCTCGACCCGGGCCTCGGCTTCGCGAAGGACGCCGCGCACGACTGGCAGCTCCTCGGATCCCTCGAGGAGTTCACCGGCCTCGGTCACCGCGTGCTCGTCGGCGCCTCCCGCAAGCGCTTCCTCGGGCGCCTGCTGCCCGACGGCGCCGCCGTCGAGGACCGGGACGTGCCTACGGCCGTCGTCAGCGCGCTCGCCGCGCGCGCCGGGGCGTGGGCCGTGCGCGTGCACGACGTCGGATCCACCCGTGCCGCGCTCGCGGTGGAGGGGGCGTGGGCGCGCGGACGCGCCGAGGCCGGGTACGCGACCGCTGCCGCCGGCTCCGCGCGACCGGCCGCCGCCGGGTGGTCGGTCGCCGCCGGTCTGTCAGAGTAGGAGCATGAGCGCCGTGAGCCAGGACCGTGTCGTCGTCTCCCCGCAGGGGCTGCTCGTGCGCATCGCCGTGGCCGCGCTCATCGCCTCGGTGGTCCTCGGCGCCGGGCTGACCTTCCCGGCCGACCTCGCCGGAGGCGCCGCCACGGCCGTCGTGGTCGTGAAGGTCGCGGCCGCCGTGCTCGGCCTCCTCGGGTCGCTCGGCGCCGTCTACGCCTCCGTGGTGCTGCTCTCGCCCGTCCTCACCACCGCGGGAGCCGTCCTCTGGCCGGTCGCCGTGGTGCTCCTCGGCACCGCGCTGGGCATCGTGGGCGCCCTCCCGTTCGCCGCCACGGCCGGCGACGGGGACGCGTCCCACGGCGTCCTCGGTCTCGTCGCCGCGGTGCTCGTCGTCCTCGGCGTCGCCGCCGCCGTCGCGTGGGCCGTCGTGCAGCGCCGCGTGGCGCGCCTCGCCGCCACGGCCCGCCGCGTCACCGAGACGGGCCGCCGGACCGCGGCCATCGTCACCGCCGTGCAGCGCCTCGACGGATCCGGCGACGCCGTCCGCGCGCGCCTCACCGTGGCCTTCACGGATGCCGACGGACGCGACCACCACGTGACCCGCACCGTCACCACCGCCGACCGCCTGCTGCCCGCCGTCGGCGGCAAGCTCCCGCTCTGGTACGACCCGACCGACCCGGGCGACCTCCCCTCCATCGTCGTGGGCCGCTCGTGGTGACCGCCCTCCCGACCGACCGCATCGTCCTCACCGGGCTGCGCGTCCACGCGCACCACGGCGTCTACGCCGCGGAGCGTCGCGACGGGCAGGCGTTCGTGATCGACCTCGAGGTCGCCCTCGACCTCGCCCCCGCGGGCGGCAGCGACGAGCTGGGCCGCACCCTGCACTACGGGGAGCTCGCCGAGGAGGTCGCGGCGGCCGTGGGCGGGGATCCCGTCGACCTCATCGAGACGCTGGCCGAGCGCGTCGCGGCGGTCGTGCTCGCGCACGCCGTCGCCCGGTCCGTGCGCGTCACCGTGCACAAGCCGGACGCGCCGATCGCCGTGCCGTTCGACGACGTCGCCGTCGTGATCGAGCGCGCGTCGACGCTCCCCGCCCCGGGTGCGCCCGTGCGCGCGGTCGTGGCCGTCGGGTCGAACCTCGGCGACCGCCGCGCGACCATCGAGGACGCCGTCGCCCGCATCGGCCGCGTGCCCGGCCTCCGGGTCGTCCGCTCCTCCGAGCTCGTGGAGTCCGTCGCCGTGACGCCCGCCGGGGAGGACCCGACGAAGCCCGGCTACCTCAACGGCGTCGTCCTGGTCGACTCCGGCCTCGGCCCGCACGCGCTCCTCGACGAGCTGGCCGCCATCGAGCGCGACCTCGGCCGCGTGCGCGAGGAGCGCTGGGGCGACCGCACCATCGACCTCGACGTCGTCGCGTTCGGCGACGCGCGGATCCACGACGACCGCCTCACGCTCCCGCACCCGCGCGCCGCCGAGCGCGCCTTCGTCCTCGGGCCCTGGCTGCAGGCGGACCCGGACGCGGAGCTGCCGGGCCGGGGCCGCGTGGACGCGCTGCTGCGGGATCTCGAGGCAGCGGGATCCGCGGGATCCACGGGCCCCGCCGAGGCCGGCCGATGACCCGCACGCGCCCCACCACCCTGGTCGCCCTGCTCATCGCGGGTGCGGCCGTCGGCTGGTTCGCCGAGAACGCGCTCCTCATGAGCGGGCGCGCGCTCCTCATCCCGCCGCTCACCCTCGGCGCCACCCTCCTCATCGTCGGGATCGTCCTGCTCGCGCTCGCCCGCCCCATCCGACGCTCGACGCTCGGCCGCACGCCGGGACGCGTCGACCCCTTCCGCGCCACGCGTGTGGTCCTGCTCGCCAAGGCGTCGGCGCTCGCGGGGGCGCTGCTCACGGGGATCACGGGAGGGGTGCTGGCCTTCGTGCTGGCTCGGCCCGTGCTGCCCGGCGCGTCCTCCGTCGGGCTGGCGGTGGCCGGTACGGTGGGAGCGGTCGTCCTGCTCGTCGCCGGGCTGGTCGCCGAGCACTGGTGCACGGTCCCTCCCGACGACCGGGACGACACGCGTCCCGGGGACCCGGCGCGCGAGCTCTCCTAGGCCCACCGCCGCACCCACCCCGAGGAGCCCCCGTGACCGCGAACGTCGACCCGCACGGCGTCTCGTGGCGCCGCGTCTCCCCGCGCCTCATCGGCGTCGAGCTGGTGGGCGGGGTGATCACCGCCCTCGTCCTCGGCGGCGTCGCCGCCTTCCTGTACGCGGTCGACGCGCCCCGGTGGCTGCCGATCGTGCTGGGCGCCGCGGCGCTCGTCGAGCTCGTGGTGACGCTCGTCGTCGTCCCGCGCCGGGTGCGCGCGATGGGCTACCAGCTGCGCGAGGACGACCTGGTGTTCCGCCGCGGCATCATGTGGACGCGCGTCGTCGCGGTGCCGTACGGCCGGATGCAGCTGGTCGACATCACGCGCGGGCCCGTCGGCCGGGCGCTCGGCCTCGCCGACCTCAAGCTCGTCACGGCGGCGGCGGCCGCGGCCATCCAGATCCCCGGCCTCACGAACGCGGACGCCGAGGAGCTGCGCGACCACCTGGTGGCCCTCGCCGAGACCCGCCGGGCCGGGCTGTGACCGACCCGACGTCGGGGGAGCCGGACCCGGCGCGCGCACCGCGGATCCCGGAGTCCGCGGACGGCTCCGCTGCCGGCCCCGCCGGCCCCGCCGACCCCGCCGGACCCGCCGTCCCCGCCGCGGAGGCGCGCATCGCCGAGGAGCTGACCGACGGCGACTGGCACCGCCTCCACCCCGCCACGCCTCTGTTGCGCGGCGGCATCGTCTTCCTCGTCGTCATTGGCTTCCTCCTGTCGTCCCTGCGCGAGCAGCTCGTGGAGCAGTTCGTGCCCGGTCAGCGCCGCGACGGCGAGCAGGACCTCATCCCGATGCTCGTCGAGACCGGCAGCCTGATCTGGGTGATCCTCGGCCTCCTCGCCTTCACCCTGCTCGCGGTCGGCGTCTCGTACCTGTCGTGGCGCATGCACACGTTCCGCGTCACGGAGGAGACCGTGGAGGTGCGCAGCGGCATCCTCTCGCGCACCAACCGGCGGGCCCGGCTCGACCGGATCCAGGGCGTCAACATCGTGCGACCGGTGGTCGCCCGCCTGATCGGCGCGGCGAAGCTCGAGATCCAGGTGGCCGGCAACGACGCCAACCTGCCGCTGCAGTACCTCCGCTCGCGCGACGCCGACGCGTTCCGGCTGCGGGTCCTCCGCCTCGCGTCGGGCGCGCGCGCCGAGGCGGCCGGGTCCCGTCCCGCTCCCGCGTCCGGCCCGGCCGGCGCCGCACGCGGCTTCGTGGGCGCCCGCGTCGACGACTTCCTGGCGCCCGAGCTCGACCCCGACGCCGCGCCGCCGCAGTCGGTCGTGCGCATCCCGATCCCGCGCCTCGTCGGGGCCGTGCTCCTGTCGGCGCCCACGGTCGTGCTCGTGCTGTTCGTCGTGGTCGGGATCCCGCTCATCGTGCGCTTCGAGGCCTGGTACCTGCTCGTGCCGCTGCTGCCGACCCTCCTCGGCTCCGCCGGCTTCTTCGTGCGGCGCATCACGCGCTCGCTCCGCTACAGCGTCGCCGGCACGCCGGACGGCGTGCGCGTGGGCTTCGGCCTGCTGTCGACGAGCAACGACACCATCCCGCCCGGCCGGATCCACGCGGTCGAGGTCGTCCAGCCGCTCCTCTGGCGGGCCGCCGGCTGGTGGGAGATCCGCATCACGCGCGCCTCGCACTCGTCCGCGCCCGGCGCCGCGGGGCAGCAGAACACCTCGATCCTCCCCGTCGGCGACCGCCGCGACGTGGACCGCGTGCTCGGCCTGGTGCTCCCCGACCTGGTGGGCGAGCAGGCGCTCGCGCTCGTCGACGTGGGCATGACCGGCCGCGGCGGCACCGACGACGGCTTCACGACGTCGCCGCGGCGCGCGCGGATCCTCAAGCCCTTCTCCTGGCGCCGCACCGGGTTCGCGGTCGACGCGTCCGCCTTCCTGATCCGCCGCGGCGTGATCTGGCGCCGCCTCGTGATCGTGCCGCACGCCCGCACCCAGGGCGTCGACCTCACGCAGGGGCCCGTCGACCGTCGCCTCGACCTCGTCTCGGTCCGCGCCGCCACGGTCGCCGGTCCCGTGGACACGCGGCTCGGCGCCATCGACCGCGCGACCGGGATGGAGCTCTCCACCCGCCTGGTCGCGGCCGCGGTCGCCTCCGCCCGCTCCGACACGTCGGCGCACTGGGGTGCGGGGTCGGGGGACTGGCCGGCGCCGGCCTCCGGGACCGCCCCCGCCCCGGAGCCCACCCCCGCCCCGGAGCCCGCCTCCGCCCCGGAGCCCACCCCCGGCCCGGAGCGCAGCCCCGCCCCGGAGACCACTCCGGAGCCCATGCCCGATCCCGCCCCCCGCCACCGCTCCACCCCGGAGGACCCCGCGTGAGCTCCCCGTCCCAGCGCTCCGGGCGCCTCGGCGTCGGCATCGTCGGCGCCGGCCGCGTCGGCCCGGTGCTCGGCGCGGCGCTCGCGGGCGCGGGTCACGCGATCACCGGCATCTCGGCCGTGTCGGCGGCGAGCCGGGAGCGCGCCGACTCGATGCTCCCCGGCGTCCCCGTCCTCGCGATCCCGGAGCTCATCGAGCGCAGCGAGCTCGTCGTCCTCGCCGTCCCGGACGCCGAGCTGCCGGGGCTCGTCGCGGGCCTCGCGGCCACGGGCGCGTGGCAGGCCGGCCAGCTGGTCGTGCACACGTCGGCCGCGCACGGCATCCAGGTGCTCGCGCCCGCGTTCGCCGCCGGCATCATCCCCCTCGCGATCCACCCGGCCATGTCGTTCACCGGCACGAGCATGGACCTCGGCCGCATGGCGGAGAGCTGGTTCGCCGTCACCGCCCCCGCGCCCGTGCTCCCCATCGCGCAGGTGCTCGTGGTGGAGATGGGCGGCGAGCCCGTCGTCGTGGAGGAGCGCGACCGCGCGGCGTACGCCGAGGCCATCGCGACGGCCACGACGTTCTCCACGGCGATCGTCGACCAGGCGGCGGGCCTCCTCGCCGGCATCGGCGTCGAGGAGCCCGGGCGCGTGCTCGGCCCGCTGATCCGCTCCGCCGTGGACGACGCCCTCCGCCGCTCCTCCCCGTCGGGCGGCGCGCGCCTCACCACGCGCGACGTGCCGCCGCCGGCGGACGAGGGCGGCGCGCCGCACTAACCTGGCGTGTCCGCGTCCCGAGCACCCGAGGAGCCCGAAGGCATGTCGAACCCCGCGCCCGCCGTCGTCATCGGCATCGCCGAGCTGCGCGCCCGCATCCGCGACCACCGTTCCGCGCGCGCCGCCGCCGACGAGGCGTCGACCGTCGTGCTCGTGCCCACCATGGGCGCGCTGCACGAGGGGCACCTGGCGCACGCCCGCCGTGCCCGCGAGCTCGGCTCGCTGGTCGTCGTCTCGGTGTTCGTCAACCCGCTCCAGTTCGGCGCCGGCGAGGACCTCGACGCCTACCCCCGCACGCTCGACGCCGACGTCGCCGCCCTCGCGGAGACCGGGGTCGACCTCGTCTTCGCCCCGTCGGCCGCCGAGATGTACCCGGACGGCCCCGCCCGCATCCGCGTCACCGGCGGCTCCGTCGCGCTCACGCTCGAGGGGCGCTCCCGCCCGGGCCACTTCGACGGCATGCTCACGGTCGTGGCGAAGCTGCTGCACATCGCAGCGCCCGACGTCGCCACGTTCGGCCGGAAGGACGCGCAGCAGCTGCACCTCGTCCGCCGCATGGTGCACGACCTCGACCTGCCGGTCCGCATCGAGGACCTGGAGACCGTCCGCGAGCCCGACGGACTCGCCCTCTCCAGCCGCAACCGCTACCTCGACGACCGGGAGCGCCGCGCCGCGCGGGTCCTCCCCGCGGCCCTCGAGGCCGCCCAGAGCGCCGGGTCCCGCGGCATCGACGCCGTCATCGCGGCGGCGCAGTCGGTGGTCATGGGCGAGCCCGCCGTGTCCCTCGACTACTTCCAGGTGGTGGATCCGACCACCTTCGAGACCGTGGACGACGGCTTCCGCGGCGTCGCGCTCGCCGTCATCGCCGCCCGCGTCGGCAGCACGCGCCTCATCGACAACGAGACCGTCGTCATCGCCTGAGCGAGGTCGGGCGACCGCCCGCGCCGCCGTGCCCGGGCCCCGCCGGCACCTGCGAGAATCGAGGAGGCCGACCGGCCGCCCGCCCCCCTGACCCGCGAGGATCCGTCCGCACATGACCGACACCCCCGGAACGCCCGCGACGCCCGCGACCCCCACGGCCACGGCCACGGCCCCCGAGGGGTCCGCCGAGGACATCGCCGAGCAGAAGGCCGTGCGCCTCGCGAAGCGCGACCGCCTCAACGCCGAGGGCGGCCTCGGCGGCGGCGCGTACCCCGTGCAGGTCCCGGTGACCACGACCATCCCGGCCGTCCGCGCGGAGTTCGGGCACCTGGCGCCGGGCGAGGAGACCGACCGCGTGGTCGGCATCGCGGGGCGCGTCGTCCACTACCGCAACACCGGCAAGCTCTGCTTCGCCACGCTCCAGGCGGGCGACGGCACGCGCATCCAGGCCATGATCTCGCTCGCCGAGGTCGGCGAGGACGCGCTCGCGGCATGGAAGGACCTCGTCGACCTCGGCGACCACGTCTTCGTCGCGGGCCGGGTCATCGCCAGCCGCAAGGGCGAGCTGTCCGTCATGGCCGCCGAGTGGCGCATCGCCAGCAAGGCGCTCCTGCCCCTGCCGAACCTGCACTCCGAGCTCTCCGACGAGACCCGCGTCCGCAGCCGCTACCTCGACCTCATCGTGCGCGACCAGGCCCGGAGGAACGTCCTCGACCGGGCACGGGTGAACGCGTCCATGCGCGAGACCTTCCGCCTCCGCGGCTACGTCGAGGTCGAGACGCCCATGCTCCAGGTCATGCACGGCGGCGCCTCCGCGCGCCCGTTCGTCACGCACTCCAACGCGTTCGACACGGAGATGTACCTCCGCATCGCGCCGGAGCTGTACCTGAAGCGCGCGGTGGTCGGCGGCATCGACCGCGTCTTCGAGATCAACCGCAACTTCCGGAACGAGGGCGCCGACTCCACGCACAGCCCCGAGTTCGCGATGCTCGAGGCCTACGAGGCGTACGGCGACTACACCTCCATCGCCGAGCTCACGCAGACGCTCGTGCAGGACGCCGCCATGGCCGTGGCCGGGAGCCACGTCGTCACGTGGGCCGACGGCACGGAGTACGACCTCGGCGGCGAGTGGGACCGCATCTCCATGTACGGCTCGCTGAGCGCGGCGGCCGGCGTCGAGATCACGCCCGCCACCTCCGTCGAGGAGCTGCAGGCCATCGCCGACCGCGAGGGCGTCGTCGTGCCGTTGAGCACGCACGGGAAGCTCGTCGAGGAGCTCTGGGAGCACTTCGTGAAGGGCGGCCTCGAACGCCCGACCTTCGTGCTCGACTTCCCCGTGGAGACCTCCCCCCTCACGCGCGCCCACCGCTCCATCGAGGGCGTCGTCGAGAAGTGGGACCTCTACATCCGCGGCTTCGAGCTGGCCACCGGCTACTCCGAGCTGGTCGATCCGGTCGTGCAGCGCGAGCGCTTCCTCGACCAGGCCCGCCAGTCGGCGCGGGGCGACGACGAGGCGATGCCGCTCGACGAGGAGTTCCTCCGCGCGCTCGAGCACGGCATGCCGCCGTCGGGCGGCATGGGCATGGGGGTCGACCGGCTCCTCATGGCCATCACCGGCCTCGGCATCCGCGAGACCATCCTGTTCCCCCTAGTGAAGTAGGCGACCATGCCCCTCGGACCGAACGGCACCGACCCCAAGAAGCCCACCACCGCGCGCTACGCGCTCTGGATCATCGTCGGCGGCATCGCCGTCGTCATGATCGGCCAGGGCGTCTACGGCATCCTCACGTAGAGCACGGCGTATCCTCCTCACATGGATGCTTTCTGGGCGAGCGCGATCTGGTCGCTCCTCCCCACCCTCGGCGTGGGCCTGATCTTCTGGTTCATCATGCGCGCGGTCATCCAGGCCGACAAGCAGGAGCGGAAGGCGTACGCGGCCATCGAGGCCAAGGAGCGCGCCCGCATGGGCGTGCCCGCGCCCGACGCCGACCGCTAGCCCGCCCGCAGCCCCGCACCGGCACCGGAAGCCGCCCGCGCCTGCCCCGGCGGAGCGCTGCCGGACCGCCTGCCGCACCGCCCGCCGCATCGCGTCACGCCCACGGCGAACAGGGGCATGCACTGCCGGGACCCGTCGTTACTCTCTACATATCGGCACCGGCCCCCTGCCCCGGTGCCCAGGGAGATACAGATGTTCGAGAGATTCACCGACCGCGCTCGTCGCGTCGTCGTCCTGGCCCAAGAAGAGGCCAAGATGCTCAACCACAACTACATCGGGACCGAGCACATCCTGCTCGGCCTCATCCACGAGGGCGAAGGCGTGGCCGCCAAGGCCCTGGAGTCGCTCGGCATCTCCCTCGATGCCGTCCGCGAACAGGTCCAGGACATCATCGGCCAGGGCCAGCAGCAGCCCACGGGTCACATCCCGTTCACGCCGCGCGCGAAGAAGGTCCTGGAGCTGTCGCTCCGCGAGGCCCTCCAGCTCGGCCACAACTACATCGGCACCGAGCACATCCTCCTCGGCCTCATCCGCGAGGGCGAGGGCGTCGCCGCCCAGGTGCTCGTCAAGCTCGGCGCCGACCTCAACCGCGTGCGCCAGCAGGTCATCCAGCTCCTGTCCGGCTACCAGGGCAAGGAGGCGGTCGCCGTCGGCGGCGAGACCCAGCAGAGCGCGCAGGCGGGCAGCACGGTCCTCGACCAGTTCGGGCGCAACCTCACGCAGGCCGCGCGCGACGGCAAGCTCGACCCCGTCATCGGGCGCGAGAAGGAGATCGAGCGCGTGATGCAGATCCTGTCGCGCCGCTCCAAGAACAACCCCGTCCTCATCGGCGAGCCCGGCGTCGGCAAGACCGCCGTCGTCGAGGGCCTGGCGCAGGCCATCGTCAAGGGCGACGTCCCGGAGACGCTGAAGGACAAGCAGCTCTACACGCTCGACCTCGGCTCGCTCATCGCCGGGTCCCGCTACCGCGGCGACTTCGAGGAGCGCCTGAAGAAGGTCACCAAGGAGATCCGCACCCGCGGCGACATCATCACCTTCATCGACGAGATCCACACCCTCGTCGGCGCGGGTGCCGCCGAGGGCGCGATCGACGCGGCCAGCATCCTCAAGCCGCTCCTCGCGCGCGGCGAGCTGCAGACCATCGGCGCCACCACGCTCGACGAGTACCGCAAGCACTTCGAGAAGGACGCGGCCCTCGAGCGCCGCTTCCAGCCGATCCAGGTGCAGGAGCCCTCGCTGCCGCACACGATCAACATCCTCAAGGGCCTGCGCGACAAGTACGAGGCGTTCCACAAGGTGTCCATCACCGACGGCGCCATCGTCTCGGCCGCCAACCTCGCGGACCGCTACATCGCCGACCGGTTCCTGCCGGACAAGGCCATCGACCTGATCGACGAGGCCGGCGCGCGCCTGCGCCTCTCGATCCTGTCGGCGCCGCCGGAGCTGCGCGAGTTCGACGAGCGCATCTCCACGGTCCGCGTGGCCAAGGAGACCGCCATCGAGGACCAGGACTTCGAGAAGGCCGCGAGCCTGCGCGACGAGGAGAAGAACCTCCTCGGCGAGCGCCTCCGCCTCGAGAAGCAGTGGCGCTCGGGCGACGTCCGCACCACCGCCGAGGTCGACGAGGGCCTGATCGCGGAGGTCCTGGCCCAGGCCACGGGCATCCCGGTGTTCAAGCTGACGGAGGAGGAGTCCTCGCGGCTCGTCTTCATGGAGAAGGCGCTGCACCAGCGGGTCATCGGCCAGGAGGAGGCCATCTCGGCTCTCTCCAAGACCATCCGCCGCACCCGCGCGGGCCTCAAGGACCCGCGTCGTCCCTCGGGATCGTTCATCTTCGCCGGCCCCACGGGCGTCGGCAAGACCGAGCTCGCGAAGGCCCTGGCGGAGTTCCTGTTCGACGACGAGGACGCCCTCATCTCGCTCGACATGAGCGAGTACGGCGAGAAGCACACCGTGAGCCGCCTCTTCGGCGCCCCTCCCGGGTTCGTGGGCTTCGAGGAGGGCGGTCAGCTCACCGAGAAGGTGCGCCGCAAGCCGTTCTCCGTGGTGCTGTTCGACGAGATCGAGAAGGCCCACCCGGACATCTTCAACTCGCTCCTCCAGATCCTGGAGGAGGGGCGCCTGACGGATGGCCAGGGTCGCGTCGTCGACTTCAAGAACACGGTCATCATCATGACCACCAACCTCGGCACCAAGGACATCACGGGTGCCCCGGTCGGGTTCCAGGTCGAGAACAACGCCGCGAACTCGTACGAGCGCATGAAGGGCAAGGTCAGCGAGGAGCTGAAGAAGAACTTCAAGCCCGAGTTCCTCAACCGCGTGGACGACACCATCGTGTTCCCGCAGCTGTCGAAGCCCGAGCTGCTCCAGATCGTCGACCTGTTCGTGAAGCGCCTGTCGGACCGCATGATGGACCGCGACCTGACGATCACGCTCGAGACCGCCGCGAAGGAGCGCCTCATCGAGGTCGGCTTCGACCCGTCGCTCGGTGCCCGGCCGCTCCGCCGCGCCGTGCAGCACGAGATCGAGGACCGCCTGTCGGAGCGCATCCTGCAGGGCGAGCTCAACGCGGGCGACCACGTGCACGTGGACTACGTGGACGGGCAGTTCACGTTCCTCACCACGCAGCGCGAGGGCCTGCCGGTCGCGGCCGGCATCGGCACGGGGCCGAGCACCCCGGACCTCGCCATCACCAGCGACTAGGCACCGGCTCCGCACCGACGGCCCGTCGTCCCCGAGAGGGGGCGGCGGGCCGTCGCCGTGTCCGGGCATCCGCCGAGCGGCGCCCGGCTGTCGCGTCCGTCCGCCGCGGGGCAGGATGGACGGGGGCGGAACCGCCCCACAAAGGAGATGCTCGCTGATGAGAATTGCCGTCACCGGAGGCTCGGGGAAGCTCGGCCGCCACGTCGTGGCCGACCTGCGCGCCCACGGACGCGAAGTCACCAACATCGACCAGGTGGGGGAGCGCGGATCCGGCTACGTCCGCGTCGACACCACCGACTACGGCCAGGTCGTCGACGCCGTGTTCGGCGTCCAGGACCTGCACGACGGGTTCGACGCGATCGTGCACCTCGCCGCGATCCCGGCCCCCGCGATCCTGAGCGACGTGGCCACCTTCCACAACAACATGCTCACGAGCTTCAACGTGTTCCAGGCCGCGCGCCGGGCGGGCATCACGAAGATCGTCTACGCGTCGAGCGAGACCGTGCTCGGCCTGCCGTTCGACGTGCCGCCGCCGTACCTCCCCGTGGACGAGGAGTACCCGGCGCAGCCGAACAGCACCTACTCGCTGGTGAAGCACCTCGAGGAGCAGATGGCCATCGAGCTCTGCCGCTGGGATCCGGAGCTGCAGGTCACGGCGCTGCGGTTCTCGAACGTCATGGACGTCGACGACTACGACGCGTTCCCCGGCTACGACGCCGACGCGCTCGCGCGGAAGTGGAACCTGTGGGGCTACATCGACGGCCGCGACGGCGCGCAGGCGGTCCGCAAGGCGCTCGAGCACGACGGCCGCGGCTTCGACCGCTTCATCGTCGCCAACGCCGACACGGTGATGAGCCGCTCGAGCGCCGAGCTCGCCGCGGAGGTGTTCCCGGGCGTCGAGGTCACCCGGGAGCTGGGGGAGCACGAGACCCTGCTGTCCATCGACAAGGCGCGCCGGATCCTCGGCTACGAGCCCGAGCACACCTGGCGCGACCACGCGCCGGCCGAGACGGGCGACGACCCGGTCGCCGGTCACCCGTCGTGAGGGCCGCGTCATGAGGTACGTCCGCCTCGGCAGCACGGGCACCGAGGTCTCGGCCCTGGCCCTCGGCTGCATGAGCTACGGCGAGCCGACGCGCGGCGGCCACGCGTGGACGCTCCCGGAGGAGGACTCGCTCCCGCTGATCCGCCGTGCGGTGGAGCTCGGCATCACCTTCTTCGACACCGCGAACGTGTACTCCGACGGGTCGAGCGAGGAGATCACGGGCCGGGCCCTGAAGGAGCTCACGCGGCGCGAGGAGGTGGTCATCGCCACCAAGGTGCACGGCGCCATGGGGGAGGGGCCGAACTCGCGCGGGCTGTCGCGGAAGCACATCATGTGGCAGATCGACGAGAGCCTCCGGCGCCTCGGGACCGACTACGTGGACCTCTACCAGATCCACCGGTTCGACCCCGCGACCCCGCTGGAGGAGACGCTCGAGGCGCTCGACGACCTCGTGCGCGCCGGCAAGGTGCGCTACCTCGGCGCCTCCTCGATGGACGCGTGGC
The DNA here is from genome assembly GCF_059422605.1 of Clavibacter sp. GW821-FHT01D01. Taxonomy (NCBI): domain Bacteria; kingdom Bacillati; phylum Actinomycetota; class Actinomycetes; order Micrococcales; family Microbacteriaceae; genus Clavibacter; species Clavibacter sp. GW821-FHT01D01. The sequence goes on along the minus strand of NZ_JBWKXC010000007.1, from coordinate 74,627 downwards.
GCTTCTCGAAGGCGCTGCACCTCCAGCGGGCGAACGGCTGGGCGCGGTTCGTCACCATGCAGGACCACTACAACCTCGTGAACCGGGAGGAGGAGCGCGAGATGCTGCCCCTCTGCGAGGACGAGGGCGTCGGATCGCTGCCGTGGAGCCCGCTCGCGCGCGGGCGGCTCACGCGCGACTGGGACGCGACGACCGACCGGAGCGCGACGGACGAGTTCGGCAAGACGCTCTACGCGGCCCAGGAGGACTCGGACCGCCGGGTCGCCGCGGCCGTCGCGGAGGTGGCCGAGGCGCGCGGGATCCCGCGGGCGCAGGTGGCGCTCGCGTGGGTGTCGCGGAACCCCGTCGTCACCGCGCCCATCGTGGGCGGCACGAGGGTGTCGCACATCGAGGACGCGGTCGCATCCCTCGACCTCGAGCTCACGGACGACGAGGTCGCCCGGCTCGAGGAGCACTACGTGCCGCACGCGGTCGTCGGGTACTGAGCGCCGTCCGGACGGCCCCGCGGGGTCGTCCGGACGCCCTCCCCGCACCCCTGGGCGCCGAGCGCATGCGCGAGTAGCGTCGCCGTCACACCACGACGGCGAGGGGATCGACATGACCGGCGACGGGCTCTCCACCATCCGCACCGACATCCCCGCGCGGATGGACCGCCTGCCGTGGGCGCGCTGGCACTGGCTCATCGTGGTGGGGCTCGGCACCGTCTGGATCCTCGACGGTCTCGAGGTCACCATCATCGGCGCGATCGGCAGCCGCCTCACCGACCCCGAGGCGGGCCTCGGCCTGTCGCCGTCGGACATCGGCCTCGCCGCGGCGATCTACGTCGCGGGCGCGTGCGCCGGCTCGCTCGTCTTCGGCTACCTCACCGACCGCTTCGGCCGGAAGAGGCTGTTCATCGCGACGCTCGGCCTGTACCTGCTCGCCACCGTCGCCACGGCGTTCTCGTTCAACCCCGTCTTCTTCTTCGTCTGCCGGTTCCTCACGGGCGCGGGCATCGGGGGAGAGTACGCGGCCATCAACTCCGCCATCGACGAGCTGATCCCCGCCCGGCGCCGCGGCATGGTCGACCTCGCCATCAACGGCTCGTACTGGCTGGGCGCGGCCTTCGGTGCGGTCATCTCCGTGCTGCTGCTGAACGAGTCCTTCCTCGCCGCCGACGTCGGCTGGCGCGTGGCCTTCGGCCTGGGCGCCGTCCTCGGCGTCGTGATCCTCCTGGTGCGCCGGAACGTGCCCGAGTCGCCGCGCTGGATGTTCATCCACGGGAAGGACGAGGAGGCGGAGCGCCTCGTGGGGGAGATCGAGACGACCATCGAGGAGGAGACCGGCTCCCGGCTCCCGGCGACGGACCCCGACGAGGACCTCCTCGAGATCCGCCAGCGCCGCAGCATCGGCTTCGGCGAGATCGCCCGGGTGGCGGTCACGCGCTACCCGAAGCGGTTCGTGCTGGGCCTGTCGCTGTTCACCGGGCAGGCGTTCCTCTACAACGCGGTCTTCTTCACCTACTCGCTCGTGCTCAGCCAGCTCCTCGACGTGCCGGACGACGTGGTGCCGTGGGCGCTCGTGCCCATCGCGCTCGGCAACTTCGCCGGGCCGCTGACCCTCGGGCGCCTGTTCGACAGCATCGGCCGGAAGGTCATGATCTCGATCTCCTACATCGGCTCCGGGGTGCTCCTCGTCGTGACGGCGCTGCTCTTCCGGGCGGAGGTGCTCGATCCCGTCTCCCTCACCGCCTGCTGGGTCGTCGTGTTCTTCCTCGCGTCGTGCGGAGCGAGCGCGGCGTACCTGACCGTGAGCGAGATCTTCCCCATGGAGACGCGCGCCATGGCGATCGCCTTCTTCTACGCGCTGGGCACGGGCCTCGGCGGGATCGTCGGCCCGCTGCTGTTCGGCCGGCTCGTGGAGGACAGCATCGGCGCCGTCGCGAACGGCTACCTGATCGGCGCGGGGCTGATGATCGGCGCGGGTCTCGTCGAGGCATTCCTCGGCGTGGAGGCGGCCGGCCGGTCGCTCGAGGACATCGCGGCGCCGCTCAGCTCCACGGAGGGGGCGTCCGCCGGTGGCGACACGGCCGGGGACCGCTCCGCGGCGGACGGTGCGGCGGGCGGAGCGACGGGCGACGAGCGGGGATCCGGTCGCGGCTGAGCCGACTTGCGCGGCGCCCGCCGAGCCCCTACTCTGAACGGAGCCACAGACCGCTGGTCGTCGGCGTGCTCCCGTGAGGGGATGCGTCGGACGAAGGTTCACTCAGGTGAAGGCCCGCGCAGGTGATCGAAGCACGATGCAGCGCATGCCCCGAGGGCCTGCGCGACACTCCCGCTCCGGCCTCCTGTGCCGGAGCGTTTCTCATGTGTGCAGCCGGGGGCTGCCAGCACCTCGCACCGCTTCCGCGGTGTCGGGGAACCACGTGATAAGGAGTGCCATGGCGAACAAGGAAGCCTCGGTCGCCGAGCTCGCGGACAAGTTCCGCAGCTCGAACGCCGTACTGCTCACCGAGTACCGCGGTCTCACCGTTGCCCAGCTCAAGCAGCTGCGGAAGAGCATCAGTGCAGACGCGACCTACGCCGTGGTGAAGAACACGCTGACCAAGATCGCGGCGAACCAGGCGGGGATCTCGTCGTTCGACGACGAGCTCGTCGGCCCGTCCGCGATCGCGTTCGTGCACGGCGACACCGTCGCCGTCGCGAAGGCGCTGCGCACCTTCACCAAGGCCAACCCTCTTCTCGTCGTGAAGGGCGGTTACTTCGACGGCAACCCCCTGACGGCGGACGAGGTGAACAAGCTCGCCGACCTCGAGTCGCGGGAGGTGCTGCTGGGCAAGCTCGCCGGCGCCTTCAAGGCCTCGCTCTTCGGCGCGGCGTACCTGTTCAATGCACCGCTCTCGCAGGCCGTACGCACCGTCGAGGCGCTGCGCGAGAAGCAGGAATCGGCTCAGTAGCACCCCTCGGGTCCCGTTCCCGGGGCGCGATGCACTGAACCCACGAGACACCACACCAACCCAAGGAGATACATCATGGCAAAGCTCTCTAACGACGAGCTCATCGAGGCCTTCAAGGAGCTCACGCTCATCGAGCTCAGCGACTTCGTCAAGAAGTTCGAGGAGGTCTTCGAGGTCACCGCCGCGGCCCCCGTCGCCGCTGCCGCCGCCCCCGGCGCCGCTGCCCCCGCCGAGGAGGTCGAGGAGAAGACCGCGTTCGACGTCATCCTCGAGGCTGCCGGCGACAAGAAGATCCAGGTCATCAAGGAGGTGCGCGCCCTCACGAGCCTCGGTCTCGGTGAGGCGAAGGCCCTCGTCGACGGAGCCCCCAAGGCCGTCCTGGAGGGCGCCAACAAGGAGGCCGCCGACAAGGCCAAGGCCCAGCTCGAGGCCGCGGGCGCGACGGTCACCGTCAAGTAGCTCGCACCACCGCACAGCGCTCAGGGCGCCGATCCCCCCGGGGGTCGGCGCCCTGCGTCGTCCCCGGGGCCGACGCCGGTGGGCCCGGGGCGCCGGTCGGCCCGAGGGGCCGGGTCAGGCGGAGGTGTCCGGGCGGAGGTCGTGGCCGAGCGCACGGGCCCGCTCGACGGCCTCCGCGCGGCTGGACGCCTCGAGCTTCCGGTACACGCTCCGCACGTGCGACTTCACCGTGTTGGGGGAGATGAAGAGCCGGCCCGCGATCTGCGCGACGGTCAGCCCGTCGGCGAGGCACGCGACGATCACGCGCTCGCGCTCGCTCAGCGGGTCGATGCGCACCGCCGCCGCGGGCCCGCGGTCGGCCCGCATGCCCTCGAGCATCCGTCGCACCTCCGGGAGCTGGTCGCGGTCCAGCGCACGCTCGAGCAGGGCGGCGGAGGCGGCGGCGGGGAAGACCGCGAACGGCCGGAGGATCCCCGTCGAGGTGGCGAGGCGGGCCGCCTGGTCGTAGGCGTGGTCGCCGCGGGCCGGGTCGCCCAGGCCGCTGTGGGCGGCCGCGACCACGAGCAGCACGTCGCCGAGGGTCCGGCCCGAGTGGGCGTCGCCGAGCTCCAGGCAGTCCGCCATCTCCGTGAGGGCGCCCTGGTGGTCGTCCGCGAGCACCCGCAAGCGGCCCGCGACCATGGCCGGGCACGTCGAGTGGCGCTCGGTCGGGGTCAGGGTGCGCACCAGGTCCCAGGCCGCCGCCGTCTGGCCGAGGTGCGCCAGCAGCGAGGCGCGTAGGGAGTCGCGCATGACCGGCAGCGGCCCCTGCTCCGGCCAGGCCGTGCCGAGGTCGTGGAGGCGTCGGAGGTGGTCGAGCGCGTCGAGCCGGAGGCCGTGGATCGCGGCGACCGTCGCCTCCGCGTACAGCCCGAGGAGCTCCCAATCCGTGCCGGTGCACGCCGGCCGGAGGTCGTCGAGGAGGGCGAGCGCGTCCTCGCGACGCGTCTCGTCCACCGCGAGGAGCGTCGCCGCGATCTCGGCGGGCGCGCGGAACCCGCTGCGCGCGAGCGCGGGACCCGCCTCCTCGTCGACCAGGAGGGCCCGCGCGCGGTCGACCAGGTCGCGCGCCTCCGCGATCTCGCCCAGGCAGTAGGCGACGTAGGCGAGCGCGCCGCGGCACTCGAGCCGGTCCGTGATCACGAGGTGGCGCGCGGCGAGCGCCTCGGCGGTGCGCAGCTCGTCCCGTGCGGCCGTGAAGGCGCCGAGGTGGACGAGCACGAGGCCGTGCTGGAGCGCGACGGCGGCCTGCAGCGAGATGCGGGTGCCGAGCGGCAGGCCCCGCTCCGTGTCGAGGATGCGGCGCGCCTCACGGAGCGATGCGCGCGCCTCGTCGAGACGGCCCACCCGGCGGTCGCCCGCGGCGCGGTGCGCGAGCACCCCGGCGCGCACGATCGGGGGCGGCGGCGGGTCCTCGGTGAGCAGGAGGTCGACGGCGGAGCGGTAGGGGAGGATCGCGCGGCGGTCGGTCTCGGACGTGCCGCGGTAGGTGGCGGCGATGCCCGCGACCAGCCATGCGTCGTGCTCCCACGCCGACGGCGCGATGCGGTCGTAGAGCTCCCGGACGCGATGCGGGTGCAGGTCGACGTGCCGTGGCCATGCCGTGGCCATGGCGCGCGCGGCCGCCGCGTCGTCCCCTCGGGCGAGCGCCTCGTCGACGGCGCGCTCCAGCGCCTCGACGGTCGTGGTCTCGGCCATGGCGGCTCCTGCGGGCGGTGGCCGGAGCGGATCCGGCCCTAGGGGTCTCACGCTAGATCCCCGACGGGCGCGTCGCGGCCGCGGACGCCATCCGGTGTCCCGGGACGGACCCCCAGCTCGGGGGTGCCCGCCCGCGACCCGCTCGACACATGCATAGCCTTGCTATACGATTGACCCATGACGACGACGGCACCGGATCTCCGCGCGGTCCTCGGCGACCTGGTCACGGCCGGTCACCGGCTCACGCGCCTCGCCGCGCACGAGGTCGGCGGCACCAGCTCGCCCGCCGTGTGGCGGACGCTCTCGGTGCTCGTCACGTGGCCCGGCGGCATGCGCCTCGGCGCGCTGGCCGAGCGCAGCCGGGTCTCGCAGCCCACGACCACCAAGATCGTGCGCTCGCTGGTCGGCCAGGGGTGGATCGCGCAGGTCACGGACCCGTCCGACGCCCGCGCGACGCTCCTCGAGATCACGCCCGACGGACGCGCCGCGCTCGACGACTGGCGCGACCGGCTCGCGACCGCCCTCGTCCCGCGCTTCGCCGACCTGCCGGCCGACGACGTGGCCGTGCTCGCGCGCGCCGTCGAGCTCGTCATGGCGCGCCTCGACGGCGCCCCCGCGCCCGCCGACGCCTGACCGCACCACCGGCCGCACCCCGGCCATCCCACCCGCACCGATCCCAGGAGGCGACACCGCACCCGTGTCCACCCAGCCGCACGCGTCGTTCCGCGACATCTTCCGCCAGCCCCGATCCGTCTTCGCCGTCGCCTTCGCGTGCGTCATCGCGTTCATGGGCATCGGGCTCGTCGACCCGATCCTCCCCGCCATCGCGGAGAGCCTCGACGCCACCGCCACGCAGACCGAGCTGCTGTTCACGAGCTACCTGCTCGTCACCGGCCTCGCCATGCTCATCACCAGCTGGATCTCCAGCCGCATCGGCGCCAAGCGCACCCTCCTCATCGGCCTCGCGATCATCGTCGTCTTCGCCGCCGCCGCCGGCCTCTCGCAGGACGTGGAGTCGGTCATCGGCTTCCGCGCCGGGTGGGGCCTCGGCAACGCGCTCTTCATCTCGACGGCCCTCGCCACCATCGTCGGCTCGGCCTCGGGCGGCACGGCCTCGGCGATCATGCTCTACGAGGCGGCGCTCGGCCTCGGCATCGCGGTCGGCCCGCTGCTCGGCGGCCTCCTCGGCAGCTGGAGCTGGCGCGGCCCGTTCTTCGGCACCGCGACCCTCATGGCGGTCGGCTTCATCGCGATCCTCGCGCTGCTCGGCAGGGACGACGCGCCCCGGTCGCCGATGCGCCTGTCCGCGCCCCTGCGGGCCCTGCGCACGCCCGCGCTCGCGGTGCTGGCGGCCGCCGCGCTGTTCTACAACATCGGCTTCTTCGTGCTCCTCGCCTACACGCCGTTCCCCCTGGGGTTCGACGCGATCGGCCTCGGCCTCACCTTCTTCGGCTGGGGCGTCGGCCTCGCCGTCACCTCCGTGCTCGTCGCACCGCTGCTGACCCGGAGGATGGCGCGCACGTCGGTCCTCCGCCTCGTGCTGCCGCTGCTCGCCGTCGACCTGGCCGCGGCGGGCCTCGTGGTCCGGTCGGCGCCCGGGCTCGTGGTGTGCGTCATCGTCGGCGGGCTCCTCCTCGGGGTCCTCAACACCGTCCTCACCGAGTGCGTGATGGAGGCCACCGACCACCCGCGGAGCGTCGCCTCGTCCGCCTACTCCTCGGTGCGGTTCCTCGGCGGCGCCATCGCGCCGCCCGCGGCCACGGAGCTCGCGCGGCTCTTCACCGACTCCGCGCCGTACTACGCCGCCGCCGGATCCGTGCTGGTCGCCCTGGTGATCGTCGTGGCCGGCCACCGCTGGCTCCGCCGCGTGGACGCGCAGTCGGTGGACGCCCTCGAGGAGGCGCAGGCGGTCACCGCCGGCGACGCCTGACCGCTCCTCGCCCGCCCGTCCCCGGTCCCGCCCGCGCTCAGCGCGTCGTCGGGGCCGGGGGCGCGGTCGTGCTGGTGCGCGCGGCGAAGTCCACGGGCATGGTCACGGTGCGCTCCGCGGCCCCGCCCGGCGCGAGCCCCTCGAGCACCATGCCCACCGCGCCCCGCCCCTGCAGCCGGGGGTGCTGCTGCACGGTCGTGAGCCCGAAGAGGGGCGCGAGCGCGTGCCCGTCGATGCCCGCGACGGACAGCTCGGCCGGGACGGGGATCCCCAGCTGCCGCGCCGCGAGGATCGTCCCGATCGCGATCTCGTCGGAGGCCGCGAAGACCGCCGTCGGCCGCGTCCGCGGATCGGCGAGGAGCGCCATGGCCGAGCGGAACCCGCCGTCGATCGAGAACTCGGCCGTCGCGAAGCGCGCCTCCAGGCCGCGCGGATCCGAGTCGATGGCCGCCCGGTAGCCCGCGAGCCGCTTCTCGTGCACGAAGAACGCCATCTGCGCGTGGAGGTCGCCGCCGAGGTGCACGACGCGCGCGTGCCCGAGGCTCAGGAGGTGCTCGGTGGCGAGCCGCGCGGCCGCCTCGTCGTCGATGCTGAGGGTGCTCATGCCCTCGACGGGCCCGCCGATGCCGACGAGCGGCTTGTCGAGGGAGCGGAGGCGCACGACCTCCGCGGGCGTGAGGGCCACGCTCACGGCGATGACCGCGTCCACGCGCTTGCGCACGAGGAAGTACTCGAAGACCTTCCGGCGCTGCTCGGGGTCGTCGGTGAGGCGGTACAGCGTGAGGTCGTAGTCGGCCTCGATGAGCGCCTCCTCGATGCCCTCGAGGAGCTCCGCGAAGAACCAGCGGTTGATGAACGGCAGCACCACGCCCACGTTCTTGGACTGCCCGGTCACGAGGCTCGACGCGTTCGAGGACACGACGTAGCCGATCTCGGCGGCCGCCTCGGAGACCCGGGCCCGCGTGGCGGGGGAGACGTAGCCCCGGCCGCTGAGCGCGCGGGACGCCGTGGCCTTCGAGACCCCGGCCAGGCGCGCGACGTCGGCGATGGCGCTCATCGCGCTCCCTCCCTCGGGTCCCGCGGCGCCCCGTCGCGCCGGACGCGCGCACTGGAAGCGGTTCCAGGAAGCGCGGGGGCCGAATCCGATGATGGACCATCGGCACCGGCGGCGCACGCGCCGTGCCGGAGAAGTAGACCGATTCGTTACCTGATCCGGCTTGCCGTCGCCTGCGAGCTCCCCTACATTGACCTGTGGAACCGGTTCCCTACAGCAGGGGAGATCGACCAGGCGACGGCGCCTCACCCGCCGACGCACGCAGGACAGGACGGCGGGGTGGACCCGCATCCACTCGATGAAGAGGAGACGCACATGGGCCACGCCCTATTCCGACGTCGCTTCGCGGCACCCCTCGCAGCGGTCGGCATCGCCGGCCTCGCGCTCACGGGCTGCACGGGCGACATCGCGGCCGAGGACGCCGCGGACACCGACTGCTCGCCGTACTCGTCGTACGGCACGTTCGACGGCGCCGAGGTCAGCATCGGCGGCACCATCCAGGACGACGAGGCCGACCGCCTCGTCGAATCCTGGAAGGACTTCCAGACCTGCACGGGCATCACCGTGAACTACCAGGGCACCAAGGAGTTCGAGGCGCAGATCGCCGTCCTCGCCGAGGGCGACTCCGCCCCCGACATCGGCATCATCCCGCAGCCCGGCCTCTTCAACGTGCTCGCGTCGAAGGGCTACCTGCAGGCCGCCCCCGCCGCGGTGGAGGAGAACGTCGACGCCAACTGGTCCCCCGACTGGAAGGGCTACGGCACCGTCGACGGCACCTTCTACGGCGCGCCGCTCATGGCGAGCGTCAAGGGCTACGTCTGGTACTCCCCGTCGGAGTTCGAGGAGAAGGGCTACGAGGTCCCGAAGACGACCTCCGAGCTCATGGACCTCACGGCGGCCATCGCGGCCGACGGCGACCACAAGCCGTGGTGCGTCGGCATCGGCTCCGGCGACGCCACCGGCTGGCCGGGCACCGACTGGATCGAGGACTACGTCCTCCGCGAGGCGGGCCCGGAGACCTACGACAAGTGGGTCACGCACGAGATCCCGTTCAACGACCCGGCCATCGCCGCGGCGTTCGACAGCGTGGGGGAGATCATCAAGAACCCCGACTACGTCAACGGCGGCCTGGGCGACGTCTCGTCCATCATCTCCACCGAGTTCGGCGACGCCGGCCTCCCCATCCTCGAGGGCGAGTGCTCGCTGCACCACCAGGCCTCGTTCTACGAGGGCTTCTGGAAGAAGGCCGACGGCACCGACGCGAAGGTCTCGCCCGACGGCGACGTCTACGCGTTCCTCCTGCCGCCCACGAACGAGGGCGACGCCACGGCGGTCACCGGCGGCGGCGAGCTCGTCGGCGCCTTCAAGTCGAGCGACGAGATCACCGCGGTGCTCTCCTACCTGTCCAGCGACACCTGGGCGAACAACCGGGTCTCGCTCGGCGGCGTCATCAGCGCGAACACGGGGCTCGACCCCGCGAACGCGTCGAGCGACATCCTGAAGCAGAGCATCGAGATCCTGCAGGACCCGAACGCCACGTTCCGGTTCGACGGCTCGGACCTCATGCCCGGCGCGGTCGGCACTGACTCCTTCTGGAAGGGCATCGTCGGCTGGCTGAGCGGCGACTCCACCCAGAAGACGGTCGACGCCATCGAGTCGAGCTGGCCCGCGTCCTGATCCACCGCCGGCCCTGACCGGGCCGGCACCGGTCCCCGCCTTTCTCTTATACACCTCTGACGCTGCCGACGACCTTGCCTAGGTGTAGATCTCGGTGGTCCGT
>NZ_JBWKXC010000007.1:0-64725 GCF_059422605.1 Clavibacter sp. GW821-FHT01D01 | reverse complement strand
GGGGGTGGGAGACGGCGTCCTTCCCCCCCCCGCTCCCATCCCACCCCGACCCGAAGGGCGACACGTCCATGACGACCGCTGATCTGATCGGCAAGATCCTCCAGGTGGTGGCCGCGCTGGCCGTCTTCGCCGTGGTGATCGGGCTGATCCTGTTCCTCATCGACAAGGCGCCGAAGCGCGGCAAGGACTGGGTGCAGCTCGCGGCCTTCGTCCTCCCCGCGCTGATCCTGCTCGCCGTCGGCCTCATCTACCCGGCGTTCCGCACGACGCTGCTCGCCTTCCGCGACAACACGGGCGAGTGGGCCGGGTTCGACAACTTCGTGTGGATGTTCACCCAGCCGTCGGCGCTCCGCACGCTGCTCAACACGGTCATCTGGGTGATCTTCGTCCCGCTCCTCTCCACCGCCATCGGCCTCGCGTACGCCGTCTTCATCGACAAGTCGCGCGGCGAGAAGTACTTCAAGGCCCTGGTCTTCATGCCGATGGCCATCTCCTTCGTCGGCGCCGGCATCATCTGGCGCTTCGTCTACGACTACAAGTCGGGCGACAACGAGCAGATCGGCCTCCTCAACCAGATCCTCGTCTGGCTCGGCCAGCAGCCCGTGCAGTGGCTGCAGACCTCGCCCATCAACACGGCGCTGCTCATCATCGTGATGATCTGGATCCAGACCGGCTTCGCCATGGTCGTCCTCTCCGCGAGCATCAAGGGCGTGCCCACCGAGCAGCTCGAGGCCGCGCAGCTCGACGGCACCAACGCCTGGGAGCGGTTCCTCAACGTCACCCTCCCCGGCATCCGCGGGTCGCTGGTCGTGGTGGTCACCACCATCTCCATCGCCACCCTGAAGGTCTTCGACATCGTCCGCACCATGACCGCGGGCAACTTCGAGACGAGCGTCATCGCCAACGAGATGTACACGCAGGCGTTCCGCGCCGGCGAGCAGGGCCGAGGGTCCGCGCTCGCGATCGTGCTGTTCCTCATGGTCCTGCCGATCGTCATCTACAACGTCCGCGTCATGAGCAAGCAGAAGGAGATCCGATGAGCGTCGCACCCCCCCGACCTCCCGGTCGCCGACCGCGGGACCCGCCGCGGCGCCATCGAGCAGGCCGCATCGGTCGGCGCGAAGAGCCGTCGCGTCAAGAACCGCCTCACGTCGCGTCGCGCGACCGCCGCCGCGCTCATCATCGCGGTGCTCTGGACGCTGCCCACGTTCGGGCTGTTCGTCTCCTCGTTCCGCCCGGCCGGCCTCATCCAGACCACCGGCTGGTGGACCATCTTCCAGAACCCGGGCTTCACGCTCGACAACTACCAGGACGTGCTGCTCTCGACGTCCCAGTCGTCGCCGCAGCTGGGCTCGTACTTCGTCAACTCGCTCGCCATCGCGATCCCGGCGACGCTGTTCCCGCTGGTCATCGCGTCCATGGCCGCGTACGCGTTCGCGTGGATCAAGTTCAAGGGCTCGAACTTCCTGTTCGTGCTGATCTTCGCGCTCCAGATCGTGCCGCTGCAGATGGCGCTCATCCCGCTGCTGCAGATGTTCACGCGCACCCTGCGCCCGCTCCAGGAGGCCGTGCACTCGGTCATCCCGATCATCCCCGACCAGGGCTACCTGCCGGTGTGGGTGGCGCACACGATCTTCGCGCTGCCGCTCGCGATCTTCCTGCTGCACAACTTCATCTCGGAGATCCCGGGCGAGGTCATCGAGGCGGCGCGCGTCGACGGCGCGAGCCACGGCCAGGTGTTCTTCCGCATCGTGCTGCCGCTGGCGCTCCCCGCCATCGCGTCGTTCGCGATCTTCCAGTTCCTCTGGGTCTGGAACGACCTGCTCGTGGCGCTCATCTTCTCCGGCGGCACGGCGGACGTGGCGCCGCTCACGCAGCGACTCGCGGAGCTCACGGGGACGCGCGGGCAGGACTGGCAGCGGCTCACCGCGGCCGCGTTCGTCTCGCTCATCGTGCCGCTCATCGTGTTCTTCAGCCTCCAGCGCTACTTCGTGCGCGGCCTGCTGGCGGGGTCCACGAAGGGCTGATCCGCCCTCGCGCCACCACGGCCCGGTCGTCCGCCCACGCGGACGGCCGGGCCGTCTCCCTGTGCGCCGCGGTCGTGGTCGGGGGTGATCCCCCACGGGCGTAAAATCGCCGGAATGACGAGGATGGGCGACATCGCCGCGGGCGGCGGGATGCGCGGAGGCGGCGGACGCCCCGGGCGGGTGAGCGCGGCCGATGCCGAGGCCCAGCGCCAGGCGAACGCCCAGGCGCCGAAGGTGGAGAACCTGCTCGGGCGCATCGCGGAGCTGTTCCGGCCGCACCGCCGCGCGCTCACGCTCACGGTCGTCCTCGTGCTCATCGGCGCGGGGCTCACGGTGGTGCCGCCGCTGCTCACGCAGCAGGCGTTCGACCGGGGTCTGTTCCCGCCCACGGGCGGCCCCGACATCCCGGTGCTGGTGGAGCTCGTCTCCATCATGATCGTGGTGTGGATCGCCGGCGCCGGGCTGGGCGTCTGGCAGACGTTCCTCACCGCCACGGTCGGCAACCGCGTCATGGGATCCATGCGCGTCGACCTGTTCTGCCACCTGCAGAGCATGGAGCTCGGCTTCTTCACGCGCACGAAGACCGGCGTCATCCAGTCCCGCCTGCAGAACGACGTGGGCGGCGTGGCCGCGGTCCTCACGAACACGGTCTCGAGCGTGCTGGGCAACACCGTCACCGTCATCGCGGCCCTCGTGGCGATGCTCGTGCTCAACTGGCAGCTGACCCTCGTCGCGGTCGTGCTCATGCCGGTCCTCGTGGTCGCGCAGCGCCGCGTCGGGCAGGTCCGCGCGCGCATCGCGTCGCGGACGCAGGAGTCGCTGTCGGACATGACCGCGATCACGCAGGAGACCCTCTCGGTCTCCGGCATCCTGCTGTCCAAGAGCTTCAACCGCCAGGGCGCCGAGACCGCGCGCTACGAGGCCGAGAACCGCACGCAGATCCGGCTGCAGGTCAGCCAGCAGATGAGCGGGCAGTGGTTCTTCGCGCTCGTGCAGATCTTCCTCTCCATCATCCCGGCCATCGTCTACGTGGTGGCCGGGTTCCTCATCACCGGCGGCGTCAGCGTCACGGCGGGCACGATCGTGGCGTTCACGACCGTGCAGGCGCGCCTCATGTGGCCGCTCATCGGCCTGATGCGGGTCGCCCTCGACCTGCAGACCTCGGGTGCCCTGTTCGCCCGCATCTTCGAGTACCTGGACCTCGAGCCCGCCATCCGCGACCGGCACGACGCCCGCGCGGTGCCCGCCGGTCCGGCGCTCGGCCGCGTCGCGTTCGAGGACGTGCGCTTCTCGTACCCCGACACGCGCCCCGGCGAGCGTCCCACCCTCGACGGCATGTCGTTCGAGATCCAGCCCGGCCAGTTCGCGGCGTTCGTGGGTCCCTCGGGCGCCGGCAAGACCACGGTGTCGTACCTGATCCCGCGGTTCCACGACGTGACCGGCGGCCGGGTGCTGTTCTCCGGCGAGGACGTGCGCGACCTCGGACAGGAGTCGCTGCTGGAGAACATCGGCATCGTGAGCCAGGAGACGTACCTCTTCCACGCCACCATCGGCGAGAACCTGCGGTACGCCCGGCCGGGCGCCACGCAGGAGCAGGTCGAGCAGGCCGCCCGCGCGGCGAACATCCACCAGACCATCGAGTCGTTCCCCGACGGGTACGACACGCTCGTGGGGGAGCGGGGCTACCGGCTCTCGGGCGGCGAGAAGCAGCGCATCGCGATCGCGCGGGTGCTGCTGAAGGACCCGGCCGTGCTCATCCTCGACGAGGCCACGAGCGCCCTCGACTCCATCTCGGAGCGCGTCGTGCAGCAGGCGCTCGACACGGCCTCCCGCGGCCGCACGACCATCGCCATCGCGCACCGCCTCTCGACCGTGGTCGACGCCGACGTGATCTTCGTGGTCGTCGCCGGCCGCATCGTGGAGCAGGGCACGCACGCGGAGCTGCTGGCACGCCGGGGCGAGTACGCGCGCCTCTACAGCCACCAGCGCACCGAGGCCGCCTGAGCCAGCGGCCCGCCCCGACGACGGACCGCCCACCCGGGAGGCGGACGGGCGGTCGGATGCCGGGGATCGCGACGCGGGGTCAGGACCGGGCGTCGAGCAGCTGCTGCATGTAGAGGATCTCCTTGTCCTGCACCGTGACCATGCCCGTGGCGAGGTCGGTGACGAGGGGGTTCCGCGACCGGTCGAGGAGGGCCTGGGCCATCTCCACGCCGCCGCGGTGGTGGGCGATCATGAGCGTGAGGTACTGCCGCTCGGCGTCCACGCCCGTGAGGCCGCGCAGCTCGTCGAGGTCGGCCTGCGACGCGAGGCCCGGCATGGCGGCGCCGGGGGTCATGTCCATCGACCCGTGATCGGTCCGGCCGTCGTGCGTGGGGAGCGTCATCCAGGTCATGCGCGCCTGCGACGGCGCCTGGTCGAGGCCCCACGAGGTGAGGAACGCGTACATCTGGCCGGCCTGCTGCGACTGCGCCTGGGCGATGTCCTGCGCGATGAGCTTCACCTCGGGGTCGTCCGTGCGGTCGATGATCATCAGCGACATCTGCACGGCCTGCTCGTGGTGCACCTGCATGTCGCGGGAGAAGCCCGCCTCCGCGCTGTTGGTGCTCGGCGTCAGGGCCGAGACGGGCGCGGTGACGCGGCCGACGAGCAGCCCGGCGACCACCAGGGCGACCGCCACGATGCCGGCGGCGAGGCCGATGCGGATCCGGCGTCCCCGGGCGCGCGCCTGGTCGCCGTGCGCGATGAGCCCCTCGAGCTCCTCCTCGCGGATGTCGTCGTCCGGGACGTGGTCGACGACGACGTCCCCGTCAGCGTCGCGCCCGGAGGCGTCGACCCCGCGATCGGCCACGGTCAGCCGACCCGGCCCTCGCCCTCGAGCGCGCCGGTGCACGCGGCGCCGGCCTCGGGGGCGTTGGGGCTCTTCCAGTACTTGGCCATGAAGTCCTTGATGCGCTGGTCGTCGACCGAGTCGACCTTGACCTGCGCGCCCCACGCGGAGAGCGCGATGGGGGTGTCGATGCCCTCGTAGGGCGACATGGTGACGTAGCCGCCGAACGACTCCGCGTACTTCTGGAGGTTCGAGAGGTCCTCGCCCGTGACCTGGTCGGCGTCGTAGGTGATCCACACGGCGCCGTGCTCGAGGTCGTGCACCGCGTTCTCGTTCGGCTGCGGCTGGTCGTAGACGCCGCAGTTCAGCCACATGGCGTTGTGCTCGCCACCGGCCGGCGGGCTCATGCCGGCGTACTTGGCGGCGTAGTCGACCGTGCCCTGGACGTGCGTGCTGGGGAGCGAGTCCCACGTCTGCAGGCCCTGGATGGTGATGTCGTCCGGGTCCTGCTTCGGCGTGCCGCTGGAGACGACCACGCCGATGACGATGGCGACCACGGCGGCCGCGGCGACGGATCCCGTGATGATGCCGATGAGGCGGTTGCGGCGCGCGCGGTCCTGCTGCTTCTTCAGCGCCGCCACCTTCTCGGCACGGCGGGCCTCGCGCTGCTGCTTGACCGTGAGGTCCTTCTGGGCCTGCTTGGCGGTCGGCGGGACGGGCCGTCCGCTCGTGTCGCCGGAGGGCGTGGTGTCGTCGCGTCGCGCCACGGATGGTCCTTCTCTGCTGGGGGGAACGTGGGGCCAGGGTACCGGCCGGGGCTGGGCGCCCCCTGCTGGGGCGGCCCAGCGCCCCGCAACAGCGCGCCCGGGCGCGCCTACACTGGACGGGCGGTCCCGCCGGACCGCGCACCTCAGAGCCGGGAGCCCCACCTCACGTGAAGTACGCCGACACGATCCTCGACCTCATCGGGAACACCCCGCTCGTCAAGCTGAACCGGGTGGTCGAGGGCATCCAGGCGACCGTGCTGGTGAAGGTCGAGTACCTGAACCCCGGCGGCAGCGCGAAGGACCGCATCGCGACGCGCATCATCGACGCCGCCGAGCGCGACGGGAGGCTGCAGCCCGGCGGCACGATCGTCGAGCCCACCTCCGGCAACACGGGCGTCGGCCTCGCGCTCGTCGCCCAGCAGCGCGGCTACCGGTGCGTCTTCGTCCTGCCGGACAAGGTCGGCGAGGACAAGCGGAACGTGCTCACGGCGTACGGCGCCGAGATCGTCGTCACACCCACCTCGGTGGCGCCCGACCACCCCGACTCCTACTACTCGGTGAGCGACCGGCTCGCGCGCGAGATCCCGGGCGCCTTCAAGCCCGACCAGTACTCCAACCCGAACGGGCCGCTCAGCCACTACGAGACCACGGGTCCGGAGATCTGGCGCGACACGGAGGGCGAGATCACCCACTTCGTGGCGGGCGTCGGCACCGGCGGCACCATCAGCGGCGTCGGCCGCTACCTCAAGGAGGTGTCGGAGGGGCGCGTGCGCATCGTCGGCGCCGACCCCGAGGGCTCGGTCTACTCCGGCGGCACCGGCCGGCCGTACCTCGTCGAGGGCGTGGGGGAGGACTTCTGGCCGGCGGCCTACGACCCCGACGTGGTGGACGAGGTCATCGCGTCGAGCGACCAGGAGTCGTTCGACATGACGCTCCGGCTCGCCCGCGAGGAGGGACTGCTCGTCGGCGGGTCCAGCGGCATGGCCGTGGTCTCCGCCCTCAAGGCGGCGAAGGACCTCGGTCCCGACGCCGTCATGGTCGTCCTGCTGCCCGACGGCGGCCGCGGCTACCTCGGCAAGATCTTCAACGAGCGGTGGATGCGCTCCTACGGGTTCGCGAAGGTGTCCGGCGAGCGCACCGTCGCCGACGTGATGAGCGCGAAGACCGGCAGCCTGCCCGACCTCGTGCACGCGCACCCGAACGACACCATCCGCGACGCCATCCGCATCATGACCGAGTACGACGTCTCGCAGCTGCCGGTCCTCGCGGCCGAGCCGCCCGTCGTCATGGGCGAGGTGGCGGGCGCGGTGGACGAGCGCAGCCTGCTGGAGCTCGTCTTCAGCGGCCGCGCGCAGCTGTCCGACCAGGTGGGGCCCTTCGCCGGCGACGCCTTCGGCCTCATCGGCGTCAACGAGACGGTGCCCGAGGCGTGGCGCGCGCTCGGATCCGCCGACGCGCTCATGGTGAGCGACGGCGGCAAGCCCGTCGGCGTCATCACGCGGCACGACCTCCTGACCTACCTCACCGACTGATCCGCCGGCCGAGGCCCGCCGATCCCTGACGCACAGAGACGAGCACCGTGAGCGACAAGCACGACTTCGACACCCGCGCGATCCACGCAGGGCAGGACCCGGATCCCACCACGGGCGCCGTGATCCCGCCCCTCTACCTGACGAGCACGTTCGTCCAGGACGGCATCGGCGGCCTCCGCGGCGGCTACGAGTACGCGCGGAGCGCCAATCCCACGCGCACCGGCCTGCAGGAGCTCCTCGCGTCGCTCGAGCGGGGCCGCCACGCGTTCTCGTTCGCGTCCGGCCTCGCCGCCGAGGACACCCTGCTGCGCGCGATCACCCGCCCGGGCGACCGCATCGTGCTGAGCGACGACGTGTACGGCGGCACCTACCGCCTCCTCACGCGCGTCCTGGGCGACTGGGGCGTCGTCGTCGAGACCGTCGACATGAGCGACCTCGCCGAGGTCGAGCGGGTCCTCGGGTCCGGTCCCGCCAATGTGCTCTGGGTCGAGACGCCCAGCAACCCGCTCATGAAGATCAGCGACATCCGCGCGCTCGCCGACCTCGGCCATGCGGCCGGAGCCACCGTGGTCGTCGACAACACCTTCGCCTCGCCGTACCTCCAGCAGCCGCTCACGCTCGGCGCCGACGTGGTCGTGCACTCCACCACCAAGTACCTCGGCGGGCACTCCGACGTGCTCGGCGGCGCGCTGATCCTGGACGACGACGGGCTCGCGGAGAAGGTCGGCTTCCTGCAGTTCGCCGTCGGCGCCGTGTCCGGCCCCATGGACGCGTGGCTCACCACGCGCGGCATCAAGACCCTGGCCGTGCGCGTCGAGCGCCACTCCTCCAACGCGGAGGAGATCGCCGCGTTCCTGCAGCAGCACCCCGACGTGACGGCCGTGCACTACCCGGGCCTTCCCGAGCACCCGGGCCACGACATCGCGAAGTCGCAGATGTCCGGCTTCGGCGGCATGATCTCGTTCCAGGTGCGCGGGGGAGCGAAGGCCGCGCGGCGCGTGGTGGAGGGGACCCGCGTCTTCCAGCTGGCGGAGTCGCTCGGCGGCGTCGAGTCCCTCATCAGCTACCCGTCCGAGATGACGCACGCGTCCGTAAAGGGCACGCCGCTCGAGGTGCCGGACGATCTCGTGCGCCTGTCGGTGGGCATCGAGGCCGTCGAGGACCTCGTGGTCGACCTCGAGCGCGCGCTCGGCAAGGCCCTCAAGCAGGGCAAGCACTAGGCGCGGGAGGGGCGCGGCGCGGATGCGTCCGCGCACCGACGCCCCTCCTCCGCGGCGGGCCAGGGTCCCGGTGGCGGTTCCGGCCCGGCCCGGTCCCGGTCAGGGCAGGAGGAGCCGCACCGCCTCGTCGACGCTCACGCCGCGCTCCCGCGCGTGGGCGCTGAGGCGCGCCATCGCGTCGCGGTCGAGCGCGATCGTGAGGGTGGTGTCGCCCGGCTCCGGCGCGGTCTCCTCGTCGAACGCGTCGAAGTCGAACAGCCCGGGCTGCGCGGGCGCCTCGGCCTCCAGCTCCTCGGCCTGGGCGACGACGGGATCGGCGGCGCGCTCGGCGTCCGCCTCGACGGCCGCGGCCTCGGTGTCCGCGTCGGCGTCCCCGGCGTCGCCCGGGCCGTCGGCGGCGTGGCCGGCCCAGCCGGGTCCGGCCGGGACGGCGCTGCGACCCTGGAAGGCGGTCGCCACGGCGCGCGCGCGTGCGTCGGCGGCCTCGTTCAGCGGGTGGTTCGCGTGCCCCTTCACCCACTCGAAGCGGTAGCGCCGTCCCTGGATCTCGGCATCGATCTCCTTGAGCAGCTCCACGTTGAGCACCGGCTTGCCGTCGCCCTTGCGCCAGCCCTTGCGCTTCCACCCGGGCATCCACTTCGTCACCGAGTTGATGACGTACTGGCTGTCGCAGAGCACGAGGAGGTCGTCGTCGAGGTGGGCGGTCGCGCGGAACAGCTCGAGCACGGCCTTCAGCTCGCCCTGGTTGTTCGTGGCGTGCACCCAGCCGCCCGCGGCCCAGTGCTCGTCGTCGACGTACCAGGCCCAGCCGGCGGGTCCGGGGTTGCCGAGCGCGGATCCGTCTGCCGCGGCGGTGATCGTCACAGGTGGTGCCTCTCGTCGGTGGAGGACCAGTCTGCCGCAGGGCGCCGACCCCGGACGCCCCGCGTCCCGGAGGGTCCGCACCCCGGTCGCAGGGACGCGTCACCCCGCGTGTGACTGTCACATGTGACAATGTGACAGCTGCGCCGCACGGCGCGACGGGGGCCGCGGCCCCGCACGAGGACGAGGGTCGATGATGACGACGGAGACGCCGCGCGGGCGCGCGCCCAGCATCCGCGACGTCGCGCGCCTCGCCGGCGTCTCGCACCAGACCGTCTCCCGCGTGCTCAACGACTCGCCCTCCCTGCGCGCCGAGACTCGCCAGCGCGTGCTCGACGTGATGGAGCAGGTGCAGTACCGGCCGAACCGCGCCGCCCGGGCGCTCGTCACGAGCCGCTCCCGCACCATCGGGGTCCTCACCTCGCAGAGCTCGCAGTACGGGCCGGCCTCCTCGATCGCGGCCATCGAGGCGGCGGCGCGCGAGGCCGGGTACCTGGTCACGACCACGAACCTCGCGTCGTCCGACGAGGCCGCGATCCAGGTCGCGCTCGGCCACCTCGTGGAGCAGGCCGTGGAGGGGCTCGTGGTCGTCGCGCCCCAGGTCCGCGTCCGCGAGGTCATCGCCAGCATGTCGCTCGACGTGCCGTACGTGACGATGCAGAGCGACGGCCTCGGGGACGCGCACGCGCTCTCCGTCGACCAGATCGCCGGCGCCCGGCTCGCCACGCGGCATCTGCTGGACCTCGGCCACCGGGACATCTACCACCTCGCCGGCCCCCAGGACTGGATCGAGGCGGAGGCGCGCATGCGCGGCTTCCTGGACGCGATGTCGGCGGCGGACGTGCCCACCACGGCGCCGATCCTCGGCGACTGGACCGCGGAGTTCGGCTACTACGCGGGCCGGGAGATGCTGCGCCTCCGCGACTTCACGGCGATCTTCTCGAGCAACGACCAGATGGCGCTCGGCCTCATCCACGCGGTGCGCGACGCGGGGCTCGACGTGCCGCGGGACGTGAGCATCGTCGGCTTCGACGACATCCCGGAGGCGGCGCACTTCTGGCCGCCCCTCACGACGGTGCGCCAGGACTTCGCGGAGGTCGGCCGCCGCTCGGTGGCGCTCCTGCTCGACGGGATGGGCGGCTCGGGCGACCGCTACAGCGGCACGATCATGCCCGAGCTCGTCGTCCGGGCGTCCACCGGACCGCCCTCGTCCTGACCATCGGGCGACCACGACGCCCCCGATCGAGGCCGCCGCCACCCCATTCCGAGGGGTCGGGCCGTCTCGGCTTGACAGGTCGATCGTCCGGGTGTGAGAGTGACATCCGCCGATGTGACCGTTCACATCACGCGCGGCCTTCCCGGGCCGCACTGCATCAGACGAAGGAGTCGATCCCGTGCCCAGTGCCCCTGCCCCCCGCGATGCCGAGGCCGGCCAGGCTCCGCAGAGCGAGAGCGTTCCGCGGTCCGAGCAGTACGTCATCGGGGTCGACTACGGCACCCTCTCCGGCCGCGCCGTCGTCGTGCGCGTCTCGGACGGCGTCGAGCTCGGCTCCGGCGTCCTCGACTACCCGCACGCGGTCATGGACGACACGCTCGCCGCGACCGGCGCGCAGCTCCCGCCCGAGTGGGCCCTGCAGGTCCCGAGCGACTACGTCGACGTGCTGAAGCAGGCGGTGCCCGCCGCCATCCGCGAGGCCGGCATCGACCCCGCAGACGTCATCGGCATCGGCACCGACTTCACGGCCTGCACCATGGTCCCCACCCTCGCCGACGGCACGCCGCTCAACGAGGTCGAGGGCTACGCGGACCGCCCCCACGCCTACGTCAAGCTCTGGAAGCACCATGCGGCCCAGTCGCACGCCGACCGCATCAACGCGCTGGCCGAGGAGCGCGGCGAGGCGTGGCTGGCCCGCTACGGCGGCCTCATCTCCAGCGAGTGGGAGTTCGCTAAGGGCCTGCAGCTCCTCGAGGAGGACCCCGAGCTCTACGGCCTCATGGACCACTGGGTCGAGGCGGCCGACTGGATCGTGTGGCAGCTCACGGGCTCCTACGTGCGCAACGCCTGCACCGCCGGCTACAAGGGCATCCTCCAGGACGGCGAGTACCCCACCCGCGAGTTCCTCGGGGCGCTCAACCCGGACTTCGCCTCCTTCGCCGAGGACAAGGTCGCCCACGAGATCGGCCAGCTCGGCTCCGCGGCCGGCACCCTGTCCGCCGAGGCCGCCGCGTGGACGGGCCTCCCGGAGGGCATCGCGGTCGCGGTCGGCAACGTCGACGCGCACGTGACGGCCCCCGTCGCCCGTGCTGTCGAGCCCGGCCAGATGGTCGCCATCATGGGCACGAGCACCTGCCACGTCATGAACAGCGACGTGCTGACCGAGGTCCCCGGCATGTGCGGCGTCGTCGACGGCGGCATCGTCTCGGGCCTCTACGGCTACGAGGCCGGCCAGTCCGGCGTGGGCGACATCTTCGCCTGGTACGTCAAGAACCAGGTCCCAGCGCGCTACGCCGAGGAGGCCGCCGCGGCCGGGAAGAGCGTGCACCAGCACCTCACCGACCTCGCCGCCGACCAGCCCGTCGGCGGCCACGGCCTCGTCGCGCTCGACTGGCACTCCGGCAACCGCTCGGTCCTCGTCGACCACGAGCTCTCCGGCCTCGTCGTCGGCACGACGCTCACCACCCGCACCGAGGAGGTCTACCGGGCGCTGCTCGAGGCCACCGCGTTCGGCACCCGCAAGATCGTCGAGACGTTCGGCGCCTCGGGCGTCCCCGTCACGGAGTTCATCGTCGCGGGCGGCCTGCTGAAGAACGCGTTCCTCATGCAGGCGTACAGCGACATCCTCCGCCTCCCCATCTCGGTCATCACGAGCGAGCAGGGCCCGGCGCTCGGATCCGCGATCCACGCCGCCGTCGCCGCCGGCGCCTACCCCGACGTCCGCGTCGCGGGTGACGCCATGGGCAAGGTCGAGCGCGGCCGCTACCAGCCGGACGAGGAGCGCTCGCTCGCCTACGACCGCCTGTACGAGGAGTACTCGACGCTGCACGACTACTTCGGTCGCGGCGCCAACGACGTCATGAAGCGCCTCAAGTCGCTGAAGAGGGAGGCCCGCGCGTGAGCACCTACGCACCCGAGATCGAGGTCGCGGTCGCCCGCGTCCGCTCCGAGGTCTCCCGCCTGCACGCCGAGCTCGTGCGCTACGGCCTCGTGGTCTGGACCGGCGGCAACGTCTCCGGACGCGTCCCCGGCGCCGACCTCTTCGTGATCAAGCCGTCCGGCGTGAGCTACGACGACCTGAGCCCCGAGAACATGATCCTCTGCGACCTCGACGGCAACGTGATCCCGGACACCCCGGGCTCCCGCAACGCGCCCTCGAGCGACACGGCGGCGCACGCGTACGTCTACCGCAACATGCCCGAGGTGGGCGGCGTGGTCCACACGCACTCCACCTACGCGGTGGCGTGGGCGGCCCGTCGCGAGCCCATCCCGTGCGTGATCACCGCCATGGCCGACGAGTTCGGCGGCGAGATCCCGGTGGGCCCGTTCGCCATCATCGGCGACGACTCGATCGGCCGCGGCATCGTGGAGACCCTCACCGGCCACCGCTCCCGCGCCGTGCTGATGGCGGGCCACGGCCCGTTCACCATCGGCAAGGACGCGAAGGACGCCGTGAAGGCGGCCGTCATGGTCGAGGACGTGGCGCGCACCGTGCACATCTCGCGCCAGCTGGGCGAGCCGACCGCCCTGCCCGTCGAGGCCGTCGACTCCCTGTTCGACCGCTACCAGAACGTCTACGGACAAGCACCCCAAGGAGCCCTGAAGTGAGCCGCATCACCACGTCCCTCGACCACTACGAGGTCTGGTTCCTCACCGGCAGCCAGAACCTGTACGGCGAGGAGACCCTCCAGCAGGTCGCCGAGCAGTCGCAGGAGATCGCCCGGCAGCTCGAGGAGGCGTCGGACGTGCCCGTCCGCGTCGTGTGGAAGCCAGTCCTCAAGGACTCCGACAGCATCCGCCGCATGGCGCTCGAGGCCAACGCGAGCGACCGCACCATCGGCCTCATCGCCTGGATGCACACGTTCAGCCCCGCGAAGATGTGGATCCAGGGCCTCGACGCCCTGCAGAAGCCGTTCCTGCACCTCCACACGCAGGCCAACGTCGCGCTGCCGTGGAGCAGCATCGACATGGACTTCATGAACCTCAACCAGGCGGCGCACGGCGACCGCGAGTTCGGCTACATCCAGTCGCGACTCGGCGTCACCCGCAAGACCGTCGTCGGCCACGTCAGCACCGAGTCCGTCCGCACGAGCATCGCCACCTGGATGCGCGCCGCCGCCGGCTGGGCCGCCGTGCACGAGCTCAAGGTCGCCCGCTTCGGCGACAACATGCGCTACGTCGCCGTCACCGAGGGCGACAAGACCGAGGCCGAGCTGAAGTTCGGCGTCAGCGTCAACACCTGGGGCGTCAACGACCTCGTCGAGCGCGTGGACGCGGCGACCGACGCCGAGATCGACGCGCTGGTCGACGAGTACGAGGAGCTCTACGACATCGCCCCCGAGCTGCGGCGCGGCGCCGAGCGCCACGAGTCGCTCCGCTACGGCGCGGCGATCGAGGTCGGGCTCCGCTCGTTCCTCGAGGAGGGCGGCTTCGGCGCCTTCACCACGAGCTTCGAGGACCTCGGCGGGCTCCGCCAGCTCCCCGGCCTCGCGGTCCAGCGCCTCATGGCGGAGGGCTACGGCTTCGGCGCGGAGGGCGACTGGAAGACGGCCGTCCTCATCCGCGCGGCGAAGGTCATGGGCGCGGGCCTCCCGGGCGGTGCGAGCCTCATGGAGGACTACACGTACCACCTCGTGCCCGGCGAGGAGAAGATCCTCGGCGCCCACATGCTCGAGGTCTGCCCGACGCTCACCACGGGCCGGCCGAGCCTCGAGATCCACCCGCTCGGCATCGGGGGCCGCGAGGACCCGGTGCGCCTCGTCTTCGACACCGACCCCGGCCCCGCGGTCGTCGTCGCCATGTCGGACATGCGCGACCGCTTCCGCATCGTCGCCAACGTCGTGGAGGTCGTGCCGCTCGACGAGCCCCTCCCGAACCTGCCCGTCGCCCGTGCCGTGTGGAAGCCCGCACCCGACTTCGCGACGAGCGCCGCGGCCTGGCTCACCGCCGGGGCCGCCCACCACACGGTCATGAGCACGCAGGTCGGCGTCGAGGTCTTCGAGGACTTCGCCGAGATCGCGCGCACCGAGCTCCTCGTCATCGACGAGGACACGACCCTCAAGGGTTTCACCAAGGAAGTCCGCTGGAACCAGGCGTACCACCGCCTGGCCCAGGGCCTGTAACACCCACACCAGGGGTGCGGACCCGGCGCAGATGCCGGATCCGCGTCTCACAGCAGCAGTACGAAAGGACACGACCGTGAAGATGAAGAAGGTCCTCGTCGGCATCGCCGCCACGAGCATCGCCCTCTCCCTCGCCGCCTGCTCCGGCGGCGGCGGAGGCCGCGGCGGCGCCGCCGCCGACGGCGAGGTGAACCCCGCCGACACCCTCGTCGGCGTCGCCATGCCGACCAAGACCAGCGAGCGCTGGGTCGACGACGGCAACAACGTGCAGAAGCAGCTCACCGACCTGGGCTACCAGGTCGACCTGCAGTACGCCAACGACAAGGTCCAGGACCAGATCTCGCAGATCGAGACGATGCT
The DNA here is from genome assembly GCF_059422605.1 of Clavibacter sp. GW821-FHT01D01. NCBI lineage: Bacteria > Bacillati > Actinomycetota > Actinomycetes > Micrococcales > Microbacteriaceae > Clavibacter > Clavibacter sp. GW821-FHT01D01. Next base: position 49,791 of record NZ_JBWKXC010000007.1, on the reverse strand, counting down.
GAACAAGGGCGCCAAGGCGCTCATCGTCGCGTCGATCGACGGCACCGCGCTGACCCAGGTCCTCAAGACCGCGGCCGACGACGGCGTCAAGGTCATCGCGTACGACCGCCTGATCAACGGCACCGAGGACGTCGACTACTACACGACGTTCGACAACCAGCAGGTGGGCGTGCTCCAGGGCAACTCCCTCCTCCAGGGCCTCGGCCTCGTCGACGCCGACGGCAACAGCACCGGCAGCACCGAGAAGAAGACCATCGAGATCTTCGCGGGCAGCCCGGACGACAACAACGCGCAGTTCTTCTACGACGGCGCGATGGAGACCCTCAAGCCGTTCCTCGACTCCGGCCAGGTCACCGTCGGCTCCGGCCAGACGGACTTCAGCCAGGTCGCGATCCAGCAGTGGAAGCTCGAGGGCGCCCAGGCGCGCATGGAGAACCTCCTCAGCGGGTTCTACGGCGGCGGCCAGCAGCTCGACGGCGTGCTCTCGCCCTACGACGGCCTGTCGCGCGGCGTGATCAACGCCCTGCGCTCGAGCGGCACGGCGGACGACGCCATGCCGATCATCACCGGCCAGGACGGCGAGAAGGCGTCCGACAAGCTCATCCTCGACGGCGTCCAGTACTCGACGATCTTCAAGGACACGCGCCTCCTCGGCGCCGAGGCCGTCACCATGGTCGACGACCTGCTGAAGGGCGAGACCCCGGACGCGCCCGACACCTACAACAACAAGGTGAAGGACGTCCCGACCAAGCAGTTCCCGCCCGTCACCGTGACGAAGGACAACCTCATCGAGGTCATCGTCGACAGCGGCTACTACACGCAGGACGAGATCGACAAGGGCGAGTAGTCCTCACCCGCACCGCACGTAGCGCGGTGCACCCGGCCGGTCGACGCTCGCGTCGACAGGCCTCCCCCCGGATCGGGCCGGCCGTGCACCACGGCCGGCCCGACCCCGGGCGGCGCTCACCCGCCGCCCGGCGCACCACCGCCGGGCACCCGGCACCACCATCCACAAAGCGAGGCAGGACATGGCCAACCACATTCTCGAGATGCGCGGCATCACCAAGACGTTCCCCGGCGTCAAGGCGCTGCAGGACGTCAATCTCGAGGTCACGCGCGGCACGTGCCACGCGATCTGCGGCGAGAACGGTGCCGGGAAGTCGACCCTCATGAAGGTCCTCTCCGGCGTGTACCCCGCGGGCTCCTACGACGGCGACATCGTCCTCGAGGACGAGGTCGTCAAGTTCTCCAACATCCGCGACAGCGAGAAGTCGGGCGTGGTGATCATCCACCAGGAGCTCGCGCTCAGCCCCTACCTCTCCATCGCGGAGAACATCTTCCTCGGCAACGAGATCTCCAAGGGCGGGTTCATCGACTGGAACGCCACCAACCTCGAGGCGGCCAAGCTCCTCGCCCGCGTCGGGCTGAACGACAACCCGGCCACGCGGATCGCCGACATCGGCGTCGGCAAGCAGCAGCTCGTGGAGATCGCGAAGGCGCTCTCCAAGGAGGTGAAGCTCCTCATCCTCGACGAGCCGACCGCCGCGCTCAACGACGAGGACTCCGCCCACCTGCTCGACCTGATCAAGCACCTCAAGGGCCAGGGCATCACGAGCATCATCATCAGCCACAAGCTGAACGAGATCAAGGCGATCGCCGACGCCGTCACGATCATCCGCGACGGCAAGACCATCGAGACCCTCGACCTCGAGCGCGACTCCATCAGCGAGGAGCGCATCATCAAGGGCATGGTCGGCCGCGACCTCCAGAGCCGCTACCCCGACCGCACCCCGGACATCGGCGAGGAGGTGCTGCGCATCGAGGACTGGACGGTCCACCACCCGCAGGAGCACTCCCGCGTCGTCGTCGACCACGCGAACCTCAACGTCCGCGCCGGTGAGGTCGTCGGGATCGCCGGCCTCATGGGCGCCGGGCGCACCGAGCTCGCGATGAGCGTCTTCGGCCGCTCCTACGGCGCGAACATCTCCGGGAAGCTCTACAAGCGCGGCAAGGAGATCACCGCCCGCACGGTGGGGGAGGCCATCAAGAACGGCCTCGCGTACGCCACCGAGGACCGCAAGCACTACGGCCTCAACCTCATCGACGACATCAAGCGCAACGTCTCCGGCGCGGCGCTCGAGAAGCTGGCGAAGGCCGGCTGGGTCGACGCGAACGAGGAGTACGTGGTGGCCGACGGCTACCGCAAGTCCATGAACATCAAGGCACCGAGCGTCGGGTCCATCACCGGGAAGCTCTCGGGCGGGAACCAGCAGAAGGTCGTCCTCTCCAAGTGGATGTTCTCCGACCCGGACGTGCTGATCCTCGACGAGCCCACCCGCGGCATCGACGTCGGCGCCAAGTACGAGATCTACACGATCATCAACGCGCTCGCCGCGCAGGGGAAGGCCGTCATCGTCATCTCCAGCGAGCTGCCCGAGCTGCTCGGCATCTGCGACCGCATCTACGCCCTCTCCGCCGGGCGGATCACGGGCCAGCTCCCGATCGCTGAGGCGACCCCCGAGAGCCTCATGACCTACATGACCAAGGAAAAGGAATAGTCACCATGTCCAGTCTCAGCACAGTGGCGGGATTCCTCGTCAGCCGCCTCCGGCAGATCGGCATCTTCATCGCGCTGGTCGCCATCGTGGTGCTGTTCCAGATCCTGACCGACGGGACGCTCCTCGAGCCCCGCAACGTCACCAGCATCGTCGTCCAGAACGCGTACATCCTGATCCTCGCGATCGGCATGGTGATGATCATCATCGCCGGCCACATCGACCTGTCGGTCGGCTCCGTCGTCGCCCTCGTCGGCGCCGTATCCGGCGTGTTCGCCGTCAACTGGGGCTGGCCCTGGTGGGCGTCCATCATCGCGAGCCTCGTGGTCGGCGGCCTCATCGGCGCCTGGCAGGGCTTCTGGGTGGCGTACGTCGGGATCCCCGCGTTCATCGTGACCCTCGCGGGCATGCTGACGTTCCGCGGCCTCGCCCAGATCGTCCTCGACAACCGCCCCATCACGCCGTTCCCGGACGAGTACGTCGCGGTCGGCGCCGGCTTCCTGCCCGACCCCTCGGACGGCACGTCGTACCTGGAGTGGGTCACCGTCACCCTCGGCGTCCTCGCGGCCGTCTTCCTCGTCGCCCAGCAGCTCCGCGAGCGTCGTGCCCGCGTGAAGCTGAACCTCGAGGACGAGCCCTTCGCCTGGTTCATCACGAAGCTCGCCTTCATCGCGGTCCTCGTGCTCGGCATCACGTACCTGCTCGCCAGCTACCAGGGCACGCCGATCGTGCTGGTCATCCTCGCGGTGCTGGTGCTCGTCTACACGGCGGTGATGAACCGCAGCATCTTCGGCCGTCACATCTACGCCCGAGGCGGCAACCTCAACGCGGCGCAGCTGTCCGGCATCAACACGAAGCGCGTGGACTTCCTGCTCTTCGTGAACATGGGCTTCCTGGCCGCCCTCGCGGGCATCGCCTTCACCGCCCGCAGCAACTCTGCGCTCCCGGGCGCCGGCAACGGCTTCGAGCTCGACGCCATCGCCGCGGTGTTCATCGGCGGCGCAGCCGTCACCGGCGGCATCGGCACCGTGACCGGGGCCATGGTCGGTGGTCTCATCATGGGCGTGCTGAACAACGGCATGTCGCTGCTCGGTCTCGGCACGGAGTACCAGTCGCTCATCAAGGGCCTCGTGCTCCTGCTGGCCGTCGCGTTCGACGTGTTCAACAAGAGCCGTGGAGCCAAGTCCGCGACCTGATCGACCCGCAGCACCTGCGCTCCGGCGCGGACGAGGGGCCCGGCATCCGAGAGGATGCCGGGCCCCTCGTCGTCGTCGGCGACCCCGCTCGGGCATCCGCACACCACAGGACCGGGTCAAGGACCGCCTGTGCACTCCATGAGCCCCGATCGTCCGTGCCCGATGCGTTCCGAGCATGAGACCCGCGGTCGCAACCAGGTCCCACCGTCCCCGTCAATCCGCCGCGCGGGCACCGGGCCGCCGCGCGACGGCGTGCGCGGATGCCGCCGTGTCGGCGTCGCTCATCGGCGCGGGCTGGGAGAGGGGGCCCGGCGTGCACGTCTCCTTCGACACGACGGATCAGGAGGCCCTGTCCGCCGGGGTCGGCGCCGCGCTCGGCGTCGCCATCTGCGCCGCAGGGCCGGTCGCCTGCGGGATCGCGACGGTGGTCATCGCCGCTGCTGCCGCATGTGTGCTGAAGCGGGGACCGTGCTCGGGAAGGCGGGAGCTGCGGATCTACGCCTCGACCTTGCAGGGTCGTTGTGTCTGACGCGTCATCGTACGTCGATGCCGGGGACGCAGAGGACCCGCCGGGCATCGGGCATCACGGTGAGGACAGGACGAGATGAAGGCGCCTCTGCTCATCTGGATCGTCGGCTCCGCTGCGGTGCTGATCGTGGGATGGATCCTCGAGGCAGGGGATGGCGAGCGGTGCGCATCGATCGTCACCGTGCCATTGGTCATCGTGTTCATGCTCTCCCTGGTGTCGAGATCGAGGCGGCGGCGTCCGCCCACGCGAAGGCCGCGTCGCGGTGCCGATGCAGACGCGCTCGACGACCGGCAGGGAGGTCCGACGGACCGCACCACGAGGAGGGGAACGATGCGGAAGCGGTCGCATCCACCGTCGTCATCGCGACGATCCTGGTGACCGCATGCGTGTGGCACGTCGTCGACCAGGGCGGTGACCCGGTCAGGGCGGCCGTCGTCGCGGCCGTCTCGATGGCGGGACCCGTCACGGTCCTGGTCGTGAGGCGCAGGAGGGCGCGTCGTGGGGCCGACGATCGGGAGCATGCGCTGGCGGCGGAGGTGCAGAGCCGGGTGCTCCGCGACACCCTGGTGGTGCTGACGGTCGCGATCCTCGTCGGCGTCGTCCAGCCCGGCATCAGCGCCGCGCTCATGGCGTGCGGGGTGCTCCTTCTCGCCCTCGCGGACTTCCAGCTGCGGTACTCCCACGCTCGCCGCACGCGTCGAGCCCTCCCGGCCGCCCGGTCCTCAGCGACCCCCTCGTGATCCTCTCCGCGGGCCTCGGCACGACGATCGCGACGCGCAGACGACGAGAGCCGCCCCCGTGATCCGGGAGCGGCTCTCGTGCGGTGCGGCCGTGCCGCGGGCGGGTCAGCTAGGAGCGCGCGCCCATGAGGTGCTCGAGCGCCAGCTGGTTGAGGCGCACGAAGCCGAAGCCCTTGCCGTCGAAGTACTCCTCGGCCGCGAAGTCCTCGTAGGAGGAGCGGTCGGCGAGGATGTCGTCGTAGGACTCGCCCTCGTTCAGCGTCGGGGTGTCGATCTCGGCGACCTTGGCGGCGGCGAGCGCCTCCTGGACCTCGGGGTCGGCGCGGAACGCCTGCGCGCGCTCCTTGAGGAGCAGGTACATGCGCATGTTCGCGGCGGCGGAGTCCCACACGCCGGTGATGTCCTCCGTGCGGCTCGGCTTGTAGTCGAAGTGACGGGGGCCGTCGTACGAGCGGCCGCCGCCCACGCCGCCGTTCTCCAGCAGGTCGACGAGCGAGAACGCGTTCTGCAGGTCGCCGTGGCCGAATACGAGGTCCTGGTCGTACTTGATGCCGCGCTGGCCGTTGAGGTCGATGTGGAAGAGCTTGCCCTGGTACAGCGCCTGCATGATGCCGGCGGTGAAGTTGAGGCCCGCCATCTGCTCGTGGCCGACCTCGGGGTTCACGCCCACGAGCTCGGGGCGCTCGAGGGTCTCGATGAAGGCGAGCGCGTGGCCGAGCGTCGGCAGCAGGATGTCGCCGCGGGGCTCGTTGGGCTTCGGCTCGATGGCGAAGCGGATGTCGTAGCCCTTGTCGGTGACGTAGTCGCCGAGGAGGTTGACGGCCTCGCGGTAGCGCTCGAGCGCGCCGCGGACGTCCTTGGCGGAGTCGTACTCGGCGCCCTCGCGGCCGCCCCACATGACGAACGTCTTGGCGCCGAGCTCGGCGGCGAGGTCGATGTTGCGGAGGACCTTGCGGATCGCGAAGCGGCGGACCGCGCGGTCGTTGCTGGTGAAGCCGCCGTCCTTGAAGACGGGGGCGGAGAAGAGGTTCGTGGTGACCATCGGCACCTCGATGCCGGTGTCGCTGAGCGCGCCCTTCAGGCGGTCGATCTGCGTCTGGCGCTCGGCGTCGGTGGAGCCGAAGGCGAACAGGTCGTCGTCGTGGAAGGTGAGGCCGTAGGCGCCCAGCTCCGAGATGCGCTCGACGGCCTCGACGACGTCGAGGTCGGCGCGGGTCGGGCCGCCGAAGGGGTCGGCCCCCGTGTAGCCGATGGTCCAGAGTCCGAACGAGAACTTGTCCTCGCGGGTGGGGGTGAGCGCCATGGTGTCTCCTGTCAGCGTCGTCGATGATTTGTTGCTCTATACAACCTATAGCGTGGCATGGCTCGGCACAATGCGGCGGGGGGCAGACTCGCAGGCATGGACCTCGACGACGCGACCACCCATCCCTCCGCCACGACCACGCGCTACGGCCGCACCGGGATCGAGGTGCCGGCGATCTGCATCGGCACCTCGGGCTGGGGCCCGGCCCGGTCGGGGGAGGACGAGGCCGCGCGCGACGCGCGCATCGCCGAGCTCGCCGCGGCCATCCTCGACGGCCCGCTCCGGTTCCTCGACACCTCCAACATCTACGGGGGCGGCGAGTCCGAGGCGCTCGTCGGACGGCCGCTCGCGGACGGGCGCTCGCTCGCCGACCGGCTCGTGATCCAGACCAAGGTCGACCGCGACGCGCGCACCGGGGACTTCTCGGGCGACCGGATGCGGCGGAGCATCGAGGAGTCCCTGACCCGGCTCGGAGTCGACCGCGTGCCCGTGCTCATGCTCCACGATCCCGAGAACACCACGTTCGAGGCGGCCACGGCGCCCGGCGGTCCCGTGGAGGCGCTCCTCGCGATCCGCGACGCGGGCCTCGCGGACAGCATCGGCATCTCCGGCGGCGACGTGCACCTCATCCAGCGCTTCGTGGAGCTCGACGTGTTCGACGCGCTCATCACCCACAACCGCGCGACCCTCCTCGACGACTCGGCCGCCGCGCTGCTCGAGGCGGCGGGCGCCCGCGACATGGGCGTCACGAACGCGGCGCCGTACGGCGGCGGGATCCTCACCGGCGACCCGGCCCAGGCGTCGACGTACGGGTACGGCCCGGCCCGGCCCGCGGTGGCCGAGGCGGCCCGCCGGATGGGGGAGGCGTGCGCCCGGCACGGCGTGCCCCTGGCGGCCGCGGCGCTGCAGTCCAGCATGCGCGACGCGCGCGTGCACTCGACCGTGGTCGGCATCTCGTCGGCGGCGCGCCTCGCGGCGACCATGGCGCTCGCCGCGGTTCCCGTGCCGGAGGAGCTGTGGGCGGAGCTCGCCGCGCTGCGGCCGGCGCCGGGGGAGTGGATCGACGCGCGCTGAGGGGCGGCGCCCGGCGCCCGGCGCCCCGTCGGGAGGATCGCGGGCGGTCGAGCGGGAGTGCACGATGCGATCTTGTGCGAAGCGCTTCGATGACCTAGCGTGGGATCCGTTCGGATCATCGAAGCGCTTAGACGACGGAGTCACCGCATGGCCACCATCCACGACGTCGCGCGCGTCGCCGGGGTGTCCATCAGCACCGTGTCGTACGCGCTCTCCGGCAAGAGGTCCATCACCGCCGGCACGCGCGCCCGCATCGACCGGGCCGTCGCGGAGCTCGGCTACCGGCCGAACGCCGGGGCGCGGATGCTCGCCGGGAGCCGCACCAGCATCATCGCGCTCACCGCGCCCATGCACGGCGACACGCACCCGCCGGCGCTCATGTCCTTCGTGCTGGCCGTCGTCACCGCCGCCCGCTCCTACGACTACGACGTGCTGCTGCTCACGCAGGACGACTCGCTCTCCGGCCTCCGCCGCGTCGCGTCGAGCTCGCTCGTCGACGGCATCGTGATGATGGACGTGGCGGTCGACGACGAGCGCGTCCCCGTCCTGCGCGACCTCGACCTGCCCTCGGCGCTCATCGGGATCCCGCACGAGACGGCCGGCCTCACCTGCGTCGACCTCGACTTCGAGGCGGCGGCCGACCTCGCCGTCCAGCGCCTCGTCGACCTCGGGCACGACTCGGTGGGCATGCTCGGCCACTCCCAGCACCTCTACGACCGCGGGTCGAACTTCGCGCCCCGCTTCCGCGACGGCTACCTCGCCGCGGGAGCCGCCCGGGGGATCCGGACCGCCTTCCACACGACCGAGTCGACGCGCGAGGCCGTGACGGCCGCCCTCGACGCGGTGCGCGCGGAGCTCCCGGACCTCACGGCGCTCGTGCTGAACTGCAACGAGAACGTGCACTCGATCCTGCTCGAGCTGCTGCGCGAGCGCGGCGTGCGCGTGCCGGAGGACCTGTCCCTCGTCTCCGCCTGCTCCAGCTTCCCGACCGACCACCTCGTGCCGCCGCTCGACGTCATCCCGCTTCCCGCGGAGGACCAGGGCCGGCGGGCCGTAGAGCTCCTCATGGAGCGGCTCGACGGGCGCGGCGAGCCCCACGTGGAGCTCATCCCGCCCGAGTACCGGCCGCTCGGGTCAACCGCGGCGCCCGCGGCGCGCGACGCGCCGGCACCGGCGCCCGCGACCGCCGCGGCCTGACCGTCCGACCGACCATCCCCCCGACCGCACGATCCCCCATCCGAACGCCCATCGTCGAAACGCTTCGACGCATCGCCTCAAGGAAGAAGCCATGAACCCACGCAGGATCCTCACCTCGCTCGCCGCCGTCAGCGTCGGCGCCCTCCTCCTCGGCGGCTGCTCCGCCTCCGGGGGAGGGGACTCCGCCGCCGGCGGGCAGGTCACCCTCGACTTCTGGTCGTGGGCCCCGAACACGCAGGAGCTCGTCGACACCTGGAACGCGGCCAACCCCGACGTGCAGGTGAAGTACACCGACGCCGGCGGCGGGCGCGACTCGTCCGCCAAGCTGCTCACCGCCAGCCGCGCCGGCAACGCGCCCGACCTGTCCGCGGTCGAGTACACGACCCTCCCGTCCCTCATCGTCGCCGACGTGCCGCTCGACATCACCGAGCAGGTCGCCGACGTCCAGGACGCCTACACCGAGGGCACCTGGGAGCAGGTCACCTTCGACGACCACGTCTTCGCCCTCCCGCAGGACGTCGGGCCGATGGCGCTCGTCTACCGCAGCGACCTCCTCGAGCAGTGGGGGATCCCCGTGCCCACCACGTGGGCCGAGTTCGCCGACGCCGCGCAGAAGGTGCGCGACGCCGACCCCGAGGCCTACATCGCGAGCATCCCCGCCGACCAGTTCGGGTTCTTCGCGGGCGTCGCCACGCAGGCCGGCGCCTCCTGGTGGGACGTCTCCGGCAGCACCTGGTCCGTCGGCATCGGCGACGAGCCGTCGCTCGAGGTGGCCGACTACTTCCAGGACCTCGCCGACCGCGACCTCATCAGCACCGACCCGATCCTCACCCCGGAGTGGAACGCGAAGGCGAACGCCGGCAAGTTCCTGTCCTGGCCGTCGGCGCTCTGGGCGCCCGGCGTGATCGAGGGCGTCGCGCCCGACACCATCGGCAAGTGGTCGATGAGCCCGCTGCCCGAGTGGACGCCCGGCGAGGCGGCCGTCGCCTACCAGGGCGGATCCGGCGTCATCGTGACCAAGGGATCCGAGCACCCGGAGGAGGCCGCGGCCTTCGCCAAGTGGCTGAACGCCAGCGAGGAGGGCGCGGAGCTCGTGCTCAACGTGCAGAACGGGTACCCGGCCGCGACCAGCGGCCAGGAGGCCGCCGCCGAGAGCGCGCCGCCGGCCCTCATGCCGCAGCAGACCGACTACTACCGCATCGCCGCGGACATCTCGTCCGACACCATCCCGGTCACCTGGGGCCCGAACGTCAACGTCGCCGAGACGGCCATGACCGACGCGCTCAACAAGGCGATCTCCGACGGCACCCCGTGGCGCGACGCGTTCACCGCGGTGCAGGCGACCGTGGAGGCGGACATGACGAAGTCCGGCTTCACCGTGGCCGACTGACGGAGGCGCCCGTGACCACCACGCCCGTCGCCGCCGCGCAGGCGGCCGAGCCCCGGCGCACGCCGGTCGCACGGGGCGGCGCCCGCCGCCGCCCCGTGCGGTGGGCGCCGTACCTGTTCGCCGCCCCCGCCGTCGTCCTCTTCGTCGTCTTCATGCTCGTGCCGATCGTCTACGCGGCCTGGCTGAGCCTGCAGACCTACCGCCTCGAGGGCGGCGGCATCCTCGGCACGCGCGTGCAGGTGTTCGCCGGGCTCGACAACTACGCGGCCGTCCTCTCCGACCCCGAGCTCACCGCCGGCTTCGGCAGGCTCGCGATCTACGGCATCATCTCCGTGCCTCTGACGCTCGGGCTCGCGCTCCTGTTCGCGCTCATGCTCGACGTGCCCGCCGCGCGGGCCACCCGGTTCGCGCGCACGGCGATCTTCATCCCGTACGCGGTGCCCGGCGTGGTCGCGGCGCTCCTCTGGGGCTTCATGTACCTCCCCGGGACGAGCCCGTTCTCGGCCGTGTCCGAGGCCCTCGGCGGCGGCGCGATCCCGTTCCTCGGCGAGCCCGCGATCTACGCCTCCGTCGCGAACATCGCGATCTGGGGCGGCGTCGGCTTCAACATGATCATCATCTACACGTCGCTGCGCGGCGTGCCGGCGGAGATCTACGAGGCCGCGCGGATCGACGGCGCCGGCGAGCTGCAGATCGCGCTCCGCATCAAGATCCCGCTGGTGGTGCCCGCCCTCGTGCTCACCGGCATCTTCTCCCTCATCGGCGCGCTGCAGCTCTACGGCGAGCCGACCACTCTCAAGCCGCTGACCAACGTCATCAGCCAGACCTGGGTGCCCCTCATGACCATCTACCGCAACGCCTTCCTCACCGACGACCTGCCGGGCGCCGCCGCGCTCTCGGTGGTGCTCGCGCTCGGGACGGTGCTCGTGTCCGCGCTCGTACTGTGGATCACGAACCGCCGCACCGCGGGGTCCGTCTCGTGACCGCCGTCACCGCCGAGCGCCGGGCCGAGATCGACGCCCAGCGGCGCACGCCGACGCGCGGCGGCTCCTCGGCGCCGCGCCGGCGGGCCCGGCAGGGCTCGCTCGCCGGCCGGGTGATCCCGACCACGGTGCTCCTCATCGGCGCGCTCTACTGCCTCATCCCCGTGGCATGGGTGTTCAGCGCGACGACGAAGGGGCGGAGCGAGCTCTTCACGACGTTCTCGTTCGCGCCGGGGACGGGCCTCGTGGACAACCTCCGCGACCTGTTCACCTACGGCGGCGGGCAGTACGGCATGTGGGCGCTCAACTCGCTGCTGTACGCGGGCCTCGGCGGCGTGCTCTCGACCGTCGTCTCCGCGATGTGCGGCTACGCGCTCGCCAAGTACGAGTTCCGCGGGCGCAGCCTGATCTTCTACTCGATCCTCGGCGGCGTGCTCATCCCGGGCATCACGCTGGCGATCCCGCAGTACCTGCTGCTGTCGCAGCTGGGGCTCGCGGGCGGCTACCTCGCGGTGCTCCTGCCCCTCGTCATCAGCCCCTTCGGGATCTACCTCTCCCGCGTCTACGCGGCGTCGGCGATCCCGCAGGACACGATGGAGGCCGCGCGGCTCGACGGCGCGGGGGAGTGGCGGATCTTCCGGTCCATCGCGATCCCGATGATGCTGCCCGGCATGGTGACGGTGTTCATGCTCCAGTTCGTGGGCATCTGGAACAACTTCCTCCTGCCGTTCGTGATGCTGAGCGACCAGGACAGCTACCCGCTGACGGTCGGCCTCTACACGCTGCTGTCCAAGGGCTCGGGGACGCCGGCGCTGTACTCGCTGGCCATCGCGGGCGCGGCGGTCTCGATCATCCCGCTCGTGCTGCTGATGCTGTTCCTGCAGCGCTTCTGGCGGCTCGACCTGCTCTCCGGCGGACTCAAGGGCTGACCGGCACGACCGGGGCGGTGGCCGCGTCCATCGCCCCGGTCCCCACCTCCCGCATCCCGTCCCTCCCCGCCCCGCGGTGCCGCACGCGCACCGCCCACCTCCGAAGGCGAAGACATGACCCGCATCCGCTCCCGCTCCTCCGACCTGCCCGCGGGCACGACGTTCCCGCCCATCGCCCAGGGCTTCGCCCTGGGCGGCGACTACAGCCCCGAGCAGTGGCCCGAGGAGGTGTGGGCCGAGGACGTCGAGCTGATGCGCCGCGCCGGCGTCAACTCCGTGAACCTCGGCGTGTTCTCCTGGGGCCTCATCGAGGTCGCCGACGGCGAGTTCGACTGGGGCTGGCTCGACCGGATCATGGACCTCCTGCACGAGGGCGGCATCGGCGTGAACCTCGCCACGCCCACCGCGGCGCCGCCGATCTGGCTCATGCGGGCGCACCCGGAGATCGCGTGCGTCACCGACACCGGGGTGCGCCTCGCCCAGGGCGGGCGCCTCGCCTGGTCGCCGGCCTCGGCGGTCTTCCGCCGCTACGCGCTGCGGCTGGTGGAGCGCATGGCGGAGCGCTACGGCACGCACCCGGCGCTGCGCATGTGGCACATCAGCAACGAGCTCGGCAACGAGAACGCGCACGACTACGGCGACGAGACGGCCGCGGCCTTCCAGGACTGGCTGCGCGCCCGCTTCGCGACGATCGACGACCTCGTCGAGGCGTGGGGCACGGCCTTCTGGGGCCACCGCTACACGTCGTTCGACCAGGTCCTGCCGCCCCGCTTCTCGGGCACGAGCCACAACCCCGGCCTGCAGCTGGCGTTCGAGCGCTACACGTCCGACGCGCTGCTCGGCCACCACCTCGCCGAGCGCGCGGTGCTCCGCCGCGTCACGCCGGGGATCCCCGTGACCACCAACTTCATGGTGCAGAACCACCCGGGCCTCGCCGACTACCGGCGCTGGGCGGAGGAGGTCGACCTCGTCTCCAACGACCACTACACGATCGCCGCCGACCCCGAGCGGCACGGCGAGCTGTCCTTCAGCGCCGACCGGGTGCGCGGCATGGCGCACGGCGACCCGTGGCTGCTCATCGAGCACAGCACGTCGGCCGTCAACTGGCAGCCGCGCAACCGCGCCAAGTCGCCCGGCGAGCTCGCCCGGAACAGCCTCGCCCACATCGCGCGCGGCGCGGAGGGGGCGCTCTTCTTCCAGTGGCGGCAGTCGACGGGCGGGAGCGAGCAGTTCCACTCCGCGGTCGTGCCGCACGCGGGATCCGACAGCCGCGTCTACCGGGAGGTCGCGGAGCTCGGGGCGCTGCTCGGCCGGATCCGCGAGGTCGCCGGAAGCCGCGTCGAACGGGCCCGGGCGGCGATCCTCATGGACCACGTCGCGTGGACCGCGCTCCGCTGCGGACCCAAGCCCAGCGTGGACGTGACCGCGCTCGACGCCCCGCTCACGCTGCACCGGGAGCTCACCGCCCGCGGGATCGCCGTCGACGTGCTCCACCCCGACGACGACCTCGACGGGTACGCCGTCGTCCTCGCGCCGACCCTGTTCGCGCTCGCGCCCGAGGGCGCCGCGTCGCTCACCGCGTTCGTCGAGGGCGGCGGCCACCTGGCGGTCACGTACCTCTCGGGCATCGTCGACCGGCACAACCGGGTGGTCGCGGGCGGCTACCCCGGGCTCCTGCGCGACCTCCTCGGCGTCCGCGTCGAGGAGCCCGCCCCGCTGCTCGCGGACGAGGAGGTGCTGCTGGATCCGCCCGGCCGCGTCCGCATCTGGACGGAGCGGCTCCGCGCGGACGACGCGGAGGTCGTGGTGGCGTACGCCTCCGGCGACCTCGCGGGACTGCCCGCCGTGACCCGCGCCCGGCGCGGCCGCGGCACCGCGACCTACGTCTCCACCCACCTCGACCGCGAGCGCGCGGGCGCCCTCGTCGACGACCTCGTCGGCCGCGCGGGCATCGCCCCGGTCGCCTCCGCCGAGGCGGGGCTCGAGCTGGTCCGGCGCGTCGGCGACGACGCGTCGTGGCTGTTCGCCATCAACCACACCGACCGCGACCTGCGGCTCGACGTCGACGGGCTCGACCTCGTCACCGGCGAGCGCACGGCGGCCGGCAGCCGCGTGACGGCAGGCGCCGTCGCCGTCATCCGAGAGGACGCACGATGAGGTTCACCGACGGGTTCTGGCAGACGAGGCCGGGCGTCGACGCGCAGTACGCCCAGGAGGCGTACGACGTCGAGGCCGACGGCGACACGCTGCGGGCGTACGCGCCCACCAAGCGCATCCAGGGGCGGGGCGACACGCTCAACCGGCCGCTGCTCACGGTCACGCTCTCCTCGCCCCTCGAGGGCGTGGTGCGCGTGCGGATCGAGCACCACCGCGGCGGCACCCCGTCGCCCGGATTCGACCTGGTCGGCGCCGTGGAGGGGTCCGGCGTCGCGCACGCGGACGAGACCGGCGGCACGCTCACCACGGGCTCCCTCACCGCGCGCATCACGAAGGGCGCGCCCTGGGACCTGACCTTCGAGTCGGGCGGGCGCGTCCTTACCTCCAGCGGCCACAAGTCGGTGGGCTACATGACCCTCGACGAGGGCGCCCCGGTCGCGGCCGAGCCCACGGGCACGGCGGGGATCACCACCACGGGCCTCGCGCCGTCGCGCACGTACGTGCACGAGCAGCTGAGCCTCGGCGTGGGCGAGCTCGTCTACGGCCTCGGCGAGCGGTTCGGGCCGCTCATCAAGAACGGCCAGTCGGTCGACGTCTGGAACGCCGACGGCGGCACGTCCAGCGAGCAGTCGTACAAGAGCATCCCGTTCTACCTCACCAACCGCGGCTACGGCGTGCTGGTGAACCAGCCCGAGCACGTGTCGTTCGAGGTGGGCAGCGAGACCGTGGAGCGGGTGCAGTTCAGCACCGCGGGCGAGGCGATCGAGTACCTGGTCTTCGACGGGCCCACCCCGAAGGACGTGCTCGCGCGCTACACGGAGCTCACCGGCCGGCCCGCGCGGGTGCCCGCCTGGTCCTACGGCCTGTGGCTCTCCACCTCGTTCACCACCCAGTACGACGAGGAGACGGTCACCCGCTTCATCGAGGGCATGCGCGAGCGCGACCTGCCCATGTCGGTGTTCCACTTCGACTGCTTCTGGATGCGCGAGTTCACCTGGACGGACCTCGTCTGGGACGCCCGCGTGTTCCCCGACCCCGAGGGCATGCTCGCGCGCCTGCACGACCGGGGGCTCCGCGTGAGCGCGTGGATCAACCCGTACATCGCGCAGCGCTCGGTGCTGTTCGAGGAGGCGCGCGCCCTCGGGCACCTCGTGCGCCGGCCCGACGGGAGCGTCTGGCAGTGGGACATGTGGCAGGCGGGCATGGCGCTCGTCGACTTCACGAGCCCCGCCGCGACCCGCTGGTTCCAGGACAAGCTCCGCGGCCTCCTCGACCAGGGCGTCGACGCGCTCAAGACCGACTTCGGCGAGCGGATCCCGCTCGACGTCGTCTGGGCGGACGGCACCGCCCCCGAGGCCATGCACAACTGGTACACGCAGCTCTACAACCAGGCCGTCTTCGAGGTGCTCGAGGAGCACCGCGGCGAGGGCGACGCCGTGCTCTTCGCCCGCAGCGCCACCACCGGCGGGCAGCGCATGCCGGTGCACTGGGGCGGCGACAACTCCTCCTCCTTCGAGTCGATGGCGGAAACCCTGCGCGGCGGCCTGTCGCTCGCGTTCAGCGGCTTCGGCTTCTGGAGCCACGACATCGGCGGCTTCGAGGGCACGCCCGACCCGGAGGTATTCAAGCGCTGGGTCGCGTTCGGCATGATGAGCAGCCACTCGCGCCTGCACGGATCCACCAGCTACCGGGTGCCGTGGGCCTTCGACGAGGAGGCCGTCGACGTGACGCGCGCCTTCTCGCGCCTGAAGCTCAGCCTGATGCCGTACCTGCACCAGGTGGGCATCGAGGCGCACGAGACGGGCGTCCCGTTCATGCGTCCCATGCAGCTGGAGTTCCCCGGGGACCCCGCCGTGGCGCACCTGGACCGGCAGTACATGCTCGGCCCGGACCTGCTCGTCGCGCCCGTGTTCCGCGCCGACGGCGAAGTCGAGTACCACCTGCCCGCCGGCACCTGGACGAACCTGCTCACGGGCGAGGTCCGCACCGGCGGCGGCTGGCACCGCGAGGTCCACGACGTGATGAGCCTGCCCGTGTGGGTGCGCGAGGGCGCCGTGCTCGCCACGACCGAGCGCGTCGACCGGCCCGACCACGACCACCTGGACGGGCTGATCGTCACGATCCACCCCGGTGGGACGGGCACGCGCACCACCCGCGTCACCAGCCCCACCACCGGGCGGCAGGTGGACGTGCGCGTCGTGCACGGCCAGGATGGCGTCGAGGTCACGGCCGATCCCGACGTGCCGCTGCGCGTGCGCCTGCACGGCGGGCCCCTCACCAGCCTCACCGACGGAAAGGTCACCCTCAGCCATGACTGACGCACGCCCCGCAGCCGCCACCCCGGACGACCGGGGCACGGGCCTCGAGTTCCCGCCCGGCTTCCTGTTCGGATCCGCGACGGCCGCGTACCAGATCGAGGGCGCGGTGCACGAGGGCGGCCGCGGGGAGTCCATCTGGGACTCCTTCAGCCGCACGCCGGGCAAGGTGCAGGGCGGCGACACGGGCGACGTGGCCGACGACCACTACCACCGGCTCGAGTCCGACCTCGACATGATGCAGGCGCTCGGGCTCGAGGCGTACCGGTTCTCGATCGCGTGGCCGCGGATCCAGGCGACCGGACGCGGGCCGGCGAACCCCGAGGGGCTCGCGTTCTACGGGCGGCTGGTCGACGGGCTCGTCGCGCGCGGCATCACGCCCATCGCGACGCTGTACCACTGGGACCTGCCGCAGGCGCTCGAGGACGAGGGCGGCTGGACGAACCGCGAGACCGCGTACGCGTTCGCCGACTACGCCCGCATCATGGGCGAGGCGCTCGGCGACCGCATCGGCACGTGGACCACCCTCAACGAGCCGTGGTGCTCCGCGTACCTCGGCTACGCGGCCGGCGTGCACGCGCCGGGCCGCACCGACGCGGAGGAGTCGTTCCGGGCCGTCCACCACCTGAACCTCGCGCACGGCCTCGCCGTCGCGGCGCTCAAGGAGGTGGTGCCGGACGACGCGCGCTTCTCCATCACGCTCAACCTGCACGTGATCCGCGGCGAGGGCGAGACGGGCCCGGAGGCCGTGCGCCGCGTCGGGGGAGTGGGCAACCGCCTGTTCCTCGACCCGCTGCTGAACGGCGCCTACCCGGAGGACGTGCTCGCCGACACCGAGGCGATCACCGACTGGTCGTTCGTGCTGCCGGGCGACACGGAGCTCATCCGCCAGCCGCTCGACCTGCTGGGCGTCAACTACTACAACACCAGCCGGGTGCGGATGCGCGACGGCGCCGCCCCAGCCGGCGGCACCTCGATCCACGGCGACGTCGCCGCCTCGCCGTTCCCCGGCACCGACGACGTCGACTTCCTCGAGCAGCCGGGCCCGTACACGGCCATGGGCTGGAACATCGAGCCGCAGGGCCTCGAGGACCTGCTCGTGTCGCTGCACGAGGAGTTCCCCGACCTGCCGCTCATGGTCACGGAGAACGGCGCCGCCTTCGACGACGAGGTGACCGTGGAGGACGGCGTGCGCGCCGTGCACGACGCCGAACGGATCGACTACCTGTCGCGCCACTTCGCCGCCGCGCACCGGGCGATGGCCCGCGGCGTCGACCTCCGCGGGTACCAGGTGTGGTCGCTCATGGACAACTTCGAGTGGGCCTTCGGGTACTCGAAGCGGTTCGGCATCGTGCACGTCGACTACGACAGCCAGGAGCGGACGCCGAAGGACAGCGCCCTCTGGTACGCGCGGTTCATCGCCGACCGCGCCATCCCCGCCGCGGACGCCCGCCCCGAGCGCGACGTGCGCCCCGGGGCGTGAGCGGGCCCCTGCCCGGCACCGACGAGCGGGTCGCGCTCGCCCCCGGCGTGGTGATGCGGCCCGCCCGCATCACCGACGCCGCCGCGCTCGCGGAGGCGTACCGCGCGAACCGGGAGCACCTCCGCCCGTTCGAGCCCGCCCGGACCGACGCGTTCTTCACGTCGGCCGGGCAGCGCGCGCAGCTCGCGGGCCGCGTCGCCGAACGGGCGGCGGGGTCCGGGCTGCCCTACCTCATCGCGGAGGGCGACCGGATCATCGGCCGCTGCGACCTGTTCGCCGTGAAGCGGGGCGCGGCGCTAAGCGCGAGCCTCGGCTACTGGATCGACCGGGAGCGGCAGGGCGTCGGCCTCGCGACCGCGGCGGCCCACCAGGCGGTGCGCATCGCGCGGGCCGCGGGGCTGCACCGGCTGGAGGCGTCGACGCTGGTGGGGAACGCCGGATCCGAGCGGGTGCTGTCCCGCGCCGGGTTCACCGCGATCGGCGTCGCCCCCGCCTACCTCCGCATCGACGGGGCGTGGAGCGACCACACGCTGTGGCAGCGCGTGGTCGACGGCGCGCGCTGACCGGCAGTCGGCTCCGGGACCGCCGCGCGGTTCCCGGCGCCCCGCGCCCGGCGGCTCAGGCGTCGAGCAGCAGGTCGGTCATGCTGCGCAGGCGCGCCTGCGCGCTGGAGTCGGTGCCGCTGCGGTCGGCCACGTCCTCGCGCACGCTGTCGGCGACGCGCAGGAGGTCCGGCTGGATCCCGCGCCCCCGGTCCGTCAGGGCGATGAGCAGCCGGCGCTCGTCCGCCTGGTCGCGCTGCCGGGTGATGTAGCCGAGGAGCTCGAGGCGCTTGAAGAGCGGGGACAGGGTTCCCGGCGTCAGCTGCACCGCCTCGCTCAGGTCGCCCGCCCGGCGCGGGTCCTCCTCGTACAGCGCGAGCATCACGAGGTACTGCGGATGCGTGAGGTGGTAGGGCTTCAGCAACGGCCGGTAGAGCGAGATCACCGCTCGGGACGCGGCTGCGAGCAGCAGTCCCATGTCGCGGTCGAGCAGCGCTCCGTCGTGGTCCGTCATGTGTCCTCCTGGCCGTGCGCGGGAACTCGTCCCCCGACGGCCTGATCCCCTCGGACGCTACTCCCGTAGTCAGGAGGCGATGCGGGCGGTCGGCGCACGCACAGCGCGCACGGAGGGTCGGGTCATCACTCGGTGCCGGGCGCCATCCAGCCCTGCTCCATCTGGTGGCGCCGCACCAGCTCGACGGCCCGGTCGGCGTCGACCGGGACCCGGTCCCAGATGATGCCCGAGCCGTCGAGCCACCCGAGCGCCAGCATGGTGTCGGCCAGGTCCTCCACGAACATGGCCACGGTGGTGCCCTGCGCCCGGATCGAGTCGCCCAGCAGGCTCCAGCCGAAGTAGGCGGAGAGGTACCGGGCCTGCTCCGAGTGGCTGCGCTGCAGGTGGCGGTTCAGCCGCTCGGTGGAGCCGCCCGAGGCCTGCACCTCGTCCTGGAGCTCGTCGCCGTGCTCGTCCGACATGCGTCACCGTTCCTCCGCGTCAGGGTGCCGCCGGTGGACACCGGAGGCAGACCCCTCAGACATTACGGACGACCACCGACAGAGGGCCAGTCGCGGCGGTCCGGGCTCCGGCGCGCGACCGGGTGCGCGCCCGCTCCTCAGGCCCGGCGGAGCTCCCAGTCGCCCACCCGGAGCCGGGCGAGGGCCGTCACGGCGGCGCGGACGCCCGGCGATCCGGACCCGCCCGGCGCCGTCACGACGTGCACGACGCGCTCCCCGACGCCCGCCACGCGACGCCGGACGACGCCACGGGGGAGCGGCGCGGTCGCGAGCGCGAGCGACGGCAGCAGGGCGACCCCGAGCCCCGCCTGCACCATGCCCACGGCGGCCGCCGCGTTGTCGGTCTCGAAGGAGGTCTCCGGCGCGAAGCCGCTGCGCGCGCACGCGCTCACCAGGTGGCGGCGGCAGCGCACGCAGCCCGCGATCCACCGGTCGTCCGCGAGGTCGCGGAGCGCGAGCGGACCGCGGTGGCGGAGCGCCCGCGCCTCGGGGAGGACGGCCCAGAGCGTCTCGCGCCAGAGGGGGAGCGCCTCCAGGCCGTCCAGGGCGCCCGCCGCCGGGTCGTCGGGGTCGCCCGGGTACGCGAAGGTCACGGCGACGTCGGCCTCGCGGGCGCGGATCGCCGCGACGGCCTCGGGCGGCTCGGCCTCGAGGTACCCGAAGCCGAGGCCGGGATGCGCCGCGGCGAGGCCGCCGAGCAGCCGGGGCACGACCGTGGACGACGCCGAGGGGAAGGCCGCGACGCGCACGGTGCCGGCCCGGAGGCCGCGGAGGTCGTCGAGCTCGTCGGCGGCCGCGTCGAGGGCGTGCACGACGGTCTCCGCGTGGCGGGCGAGCACGCGCCCCGCGTCCGTGAGGACCACCCCGCGGCCGAAGCGCGCCGTGACGGGGACGCCGATCCGCGCCTCGAGGCGGCGCAGGGTCTGGGAGAGCGCGGGCTGGCTGACGCCGAGCGCGGCCGCGGCGGCGGTGATCGAGCCGCGCACGGCGAGCGCGTGCACCGCGGCGAGCGCCGTCGAGTCGAGGTCGCGGGCGGTCGAGGGCGCATCCGTCATGAGCGGAGCATAACTGCGGCTTATGGGACGCATGCCCGCCGGGGGCTTGCTCCGCGCTCCCGCGCTCGTCACGCTGGGAGCATGCCGTCCCGGACCCCGACCCCCGATCCCGCACCCGCCGACACGGGCGCCGCGCCGGTGCCCGAGGACCTCCGCGACCTGTTCGAGGCCGGCCCGGGCTACCTCTCCGCCTGCACCATGGGGCTCCCCACGCGCGAGACCGTCGAGCGCCTGCGCGCCGACCTCGGCACCTGGTCGGCCGGCGGATCCACCGCGCACGGGTACGGCGGGATCGTCGAGGGGGTGCGCGCCGAGTACGCGTCGCTCGTGGGCGTCCCGCGAGGATCCGTCGCCGTCGGCTCGCAGACGGCCTCCTTCGTCAGCGTGCTCGCCGCCGCCGTGCCCGCGGGCGCCGAGGTGCTGTGCGTCACGGGCGACTTCAGCTCGCTCACCTACCCGTTCGTCGTGGCCGAGGCGCGCGGCGTCGTCGTCCGGCACGTGCCGCTCGAGGAGCTGGCGACGAGCATCGGCCCGCGCACGCACCTGGTCGCGTTCTCGCTCGTGCAGTCCGCGGACGGCCGGGTCGCCGACGTCGCCGCCATCCGCGAGGCGGCCCGGGTGCACGACGCCTTCACGCTCTGCGACACCACGCAGGCCGCGGGCGCCATGCCCGTCGACGCGAGCCTGTTCGACGCGACCGCCTGCCACGCCTACAAGTGGCTGTGCGCGCCCCGCGGCGCCGCGTTCCTCACCCTGTCCGACCGCTACCGGCGCACCCTCGTGCCCGTTCAGGCCAACTGGTACGCGGGGGCCGACGTGTGGGCGTCCTGCTACGGGCCGGCGATGGCGCTCGCCGAGGACGCGCGCGCGTTCGACGTGTCGCCCGCCTTCGGCGCGTGGGTGGGCGCCGCCCCGGCCATCGCCCTCTTCGCGCGGCTCGACCTCGACGCCGTCCACCGCCGCAACGCGGAGCTGGGCGACCTGGTGAGCCGGTGCCTCGGCATCGAGGAGCGCGGCCAGGCGATCGTCACCTGGCCCGACGCGGACGGCGCCGACCTCGCGCGCCTCGGCGCGGCGGGGATCGTCGCGTCCGGGCGGGCGGGGCGCGCGCGCATCGCCTTCCACGTGTGGAACGACGAGGACGACGTGGAGCGCGTGGTCGCGGCCCTCCGCGGCTGAGCGACGAAACTCTTCCACCTGGGAATAAGCCGGGTGAGCGGAAGTTGGACCTCCAGGTGGCTCGTCTCCGCCCTCGCATTCCGCCCTCCGGCGCCCCCGTGCGCCACGCCCATCGAAGGAACGCCTCCGTGTCGTCTGCCGTCATCCACCCCGGCGACGCGCTCTCCCGCCGGGAGCGCATCGTCTACATCCTCGTGCTCGGCGCCCTCGTGGGCCTCGGGCCGTTCACGATCGACCTGTACCTGCCGGCGTTCCCGGTGCTCAAGGACGAGTTCGGCGTCTCGGACGCGGCGATCCAGCTGACCCTCACCGGCACGACCGTGGGCTTCGCGCTCGGCCAGCTCGTCGTCGGCCCGTGGAGCGACCGCGTGGGCCGTCGCCTGCCCCTCATCGTCGCCTCGAGCGGCCACATCCTCGCGTCGCTCGGTGCCGCGCTCTCCACCGA
Source organism: Clavibacter sp. GW821-FHT01D01 (assembly GCF_059422605.1). NCBI lineage: Bacteria > Bacillati > Actinomycetota > Actinomycetes > Micrococcales > Microbacteriaceae > Clavibacter > Clavibacter sp. GW821-FHT01D01. Next base: position 27,705 of record NZ_JBWKXC010000007.1, on the reverse strand, counting down.
CGTGACGATGCTCCTCGTCTTCCGCGTGCTGCAGGGCGCGGGCGCCGCGGCCGGTGCCGTCGTCGCCATGGCGATGGTGCGCGACCTCTTCGGCGGCCGGCCCCTCGTGCGGATGCTCTCGCGCCTCGCGCTCGTCACCGGGCTCGCGCCGATCCTCGCCCCGGTCATCGGCTCGCAGCTGCTCCGCATCGTCGACTGGCGCGGCGTGTTCTACGCGCTCGCCGCCTACGGCGTCCTGGTCGTCGTCGCCGTGGTCTTCCTCATCGTGGAGACGCTGCCCCGCGATGAGGTCGTGAAGGAGGAGAAGGGCGCGCTGCTGCGCCGCTACCGGAACGTGCTCCGCGACCGGGTGTTCGTCGGCGTCGCCATCATCGGCGGCATGCAGTTCGCGGGCCTGTTCTCCTACCTGTCCAGCTCGTCGTTCCTGTTCCAGGACGTCTACGGGTTCGACGCGCAGCAGTTCGGGATCCTGTTCGGCGTGAACTCGCTCGGCATCGTCATCGGCAACCAGGTGGCCGCCCGCATGACGAAGCTCGTCGGGCCGCAGTGGATCCTCGCGGGCGTCGTCGTGGTGCAGTTCGCGTCGAGCGCCGCCATCGTCCTGCTCGGGACCTTCACCGATGCCGGGCTCCTCGGCACGCTCATCCCGCTGTTCTTCTTCATCCTCGCCTGCGGCTTCGGCTTCCCCTGCGTGCAGGTCCTCGGGCTCGTGAACCACGGCCACGAGGCGGGCACGGCGGCGTCGCTGCTCGGCGCGGTGAACTTCGGCCTCGCGGGCGCGATCTCGCCCATCGTCGGCGTCCTCGGCATCACCTCGGGCGTGCCGATGGCTTCGGTCATGGGCGCGTGCGCGGTCGTGTCGATCCTCGCGATGTGGCTGATCGTGCAGCCGCGGACGGTGCCCGCGCTCACCAGCTGACGCCGTCGGGGCCCGCGGGCGGGCTGGGTAGGGTGAGGCCATGAGCCCCGTCCGCGACCCGGCCCGACTCCGCGGCATCGACGCGGCCCGCGGGCTCGCGGTCGTCGGGATGATGGCGGCGCACGTCGCGCTCCCGCGCACGCTCGACCTCGGGGACCCCGCGTCGTGGCTCGCCGTCACGGACGGCCGGTCCTCCATCCTCTTCGCGACGCTCGCGGGCGTGTCCATCGCGCTCATGTCGGGTCGGGAGCGTCCGGCGTCGGGCGACGACCTCGCGCGCGTGCGGCTCCGGATCCTGGTGCGGGCCGCCTGCGTCTTCCTCCTCGGCGGGCTGCTCGCGTCCCTGCAGACGTACGTCGCCGTGATCCTGGAGGTCTACGCCGTCCTCTTCGTCGCGGTGCTGCCCCTGCTGCGGTGGCGGGCATCCCGGCTGCTGGCGCTCGCCGGCGCCGGCGCCGTGGCGCTGCCGGTGCTCACGACCGCGCTCACCATCCACTTCGACGGCTCGCTCATGCGGCCGGACCCGTTCGTGCTGCTCGTCGTCACGGGCCACTACCCGGCGCTCACCTGGGTGGCGTTCGCCGTCGCGGGCCTCGGCATCGGGCGGCTCGCGCTCGGATCGACGCGCGTGCAGCTGCTGCTCGTGACGGTCGGGGCGGGTCTCGCCGTGCTCGCGTACGGCGGCTCCGCCCTCCTCGAGGCGGCCGTGCCCGCGCCGCCCCCGGGCTGGGAGTACATCCTGTCGACGACGCCGCACGAGGGATCGCCGTTCGAGGTGGTGGGCTCCGGCGGGACCGCGATCGCGGTCATCGGCCTGTGCCTCCGCGTCGCCGCCCTCCTGCCCGCCGTGCTGGTGCCGCTCGAGGCCGTGGGGCAGCTCGCGCTGACCGTGTACGCCGTGCACATCGTCGTCATCGACCTGCTCGCGCCCGAGGGCGACCTCATCGCGGACGACGGCGCCTACCTCGCGTTCGTGGCGGTCACGGTCGTGCTGTGCCTGCTCTGGACCCGGACCCTCGGGCGCGGCCCGCTCGAGCGCGCGCTGGGGGCCGTGGCCGGGCGGACGTCGGGTGCCGGTGCCCGCGGGCGGCACGACCGCGAGCCCGCAGCCGAGCCCATCCCCTAGACCGGCAGCGGGGTGGTGCCGGCGCCCGGCCCGCCCGCACCGCGCCCGAGTCCCCGGCGGGCGCTCCGGGCGACGGCGCCGATGCGCCCCAGCGCCTCCACCCGGCCCGCCTGCGCGGGCGACGCCGCGTCCCAGGCGGCGCTGAGCGCGCACCACGCCTCCGTCCACGCGAGGACGGCGTCGACGTCCCGTCCCGTCTCCTCCGCCACCACGCGGGCGCGGCGGGCGAGCCGACCGGGCCGCAGGGCGACGGCGGGCGTCGGGTTGCAGAGGACGTTGGCCGTGTCGAAGCCGGGGTCGCCCACGAGCGCCTTGGGGTCGATGGCCCGCCAGGTCGCCGCCTCGTCGTCCCGGGCGTCCGCGCCCTCCCTGGGGAACCGGAGCACGTTGCCGTGGTGCACGTCGCCGTGCAGCACCGCCGCGGGGCCGGAGGCGGATCCGGCGAGGAGCTCGCGGGCGATCCCCGCGCCGCGGTCCAGGGAGCGCGGCAGCGGGCGGACCGGGTCGAGGAGCTCGCGGAACCAGGCGTCGAGCGGCACCGCGTCGGCGACGGCCCGCGGGTCGAGCGCCACGCCGTGGAGGCGCACGGCGGCACGCGCGAGGATCCGCGTCGCCCGGTCGTCGCGCGCGTCCGCGTCGGCGCCGGTCGCGTCGGGCCCGGTCGCGGACGCCTCCCGCTCGAGGATCCCGGGGTCGTCCGCGCGCGCCATGAGCAGGGTCCCGTCGGGATCCGCGGCCAGCACCGGCGCGGCGCCGCGTCCGGCCCACGCGGCCATCAGACGACCGCCCCGCCGCTCCTCCTCGACCGTCGGGACCTTGAGCACCAGGCGCCAGCCGTCGCGACGCACGGGGGCGACCACGCTGCTGGGCGTCCGGAGGAGAGGGCCGTCCGGCTCCAGCCGCCAGCGCGCCAGGAGCGGGGCGAGGTCCGGGTCGGCCGCGGGATCCATCAGAGCCGGATGGAGAGCGGGACGCCCGTGAGCGCCATGATGCCGACGACGGCGCCGATCACGCCGACCCCGAGGAGCACGAGAACCGCGGCGAGCGAGACGCGCGACCGCTCGTACCAGGGGAGGATCCCGCGCCGGCTGCCGCGGAGCTCCGCCATGGTCAGCACCTTCGCCTGCTCCGTGAGCGGGAGGTCGAGGCCGGCCGCCATCGAGCGCATGGTCAGGAGGTCGTACACGTGGCCGCTGAGGCGCAGCAGGAGGCGGCCGTCGACGTCCGTGACGAACAGGCGCGGCTGCGTGTCGAGGGTCAGCCCCTGGTAGACGTGCACCACGAGGAGGCCGTGCACGGCGGTGCGGGCCACGCGCGTCCGGCGCCCGAGGAAGCGCGACTCCACGTCGCCCGTCGCGAGGGTGATGCGCACGTAGGAGGTGAGGTAGAGCACGGCGAGGAGGGAGCCGAGCAGCACGACCACGGCGACGCCGAGGATCACGGCCGCCGCGTTGCCGGTCGGGATCGCGAGCACCAGGAGGGCCGCGCCGAGCGGCACGACGAGCGCGAGCGTCGCGAGGCCGAGCTGGCGCAGGAGCGCGCGGCGGGGGCGGATGAGGGTGGTGAGGCCGTCGTCGCCGTCGACCGGGCGCAGGGGGGAGGCGGGGGCCGGGTCGCCGTCGTGGTGCACGTCGCCTCCGGTCGTCGTCCGGCGCCGTCCTCGCGCCCGTGGCCGCCCGGCACGCCGCCCGTCGCGGGCGGTGGCGCCCGCGACGCGGGAGGGACGACCGGTCCAGCCTAGGTGCGCGCACCTCGACGCGACGTGGGCGCCATGGGGGACAGCTGCGCCCGGTCGGGGTACAACCGGACGCGGACCCGCGCATCGGCGGGCACCGCGGCGGTCGCGACCCGGGACGACGAGAGCCCCGCCGGACCGCGGTCCGTCGGGGCTCTCATCTCGTCTGGCGGAGGATAGGGGATCTGAAGCGCCAAAACAAAATCCCTGGTCAGCAACCAAATCAACGGGCGTCGCAAACCGCCCGCAACTCTAAGCGCAACTCTAAGCGCCGAATCTGCCCCGTAGACGCGCCAAACGGCTCGTGTCAGCCGATAACCGTTCGTATGACTGATCTACAGCTGACAGACGACGAGCGTGACACACGCCGCTCCGAGTGGCTCCATGACTTCCGTGGACGCACTCAGGGCCTCGGCCTGCCCGTCCCGTTCGCCCTGTCCAGGTCAGTCGCATCGGAGAACACCTACAGAGAGGCACGACCATGAGATACCCGAACGCCGAAGAGAGCAACCGCATGAGACTAGAAGCGATGGAAGGGGAGATGTTCGCTGACATCCGGGAAGGCAGAGACGTGTACCGGGCAACACCTGACGCATCATCAAGCTTCGCTGACATGCTCAACTCCCGCGGAGACGTGAGTGACCCGTCTGTAGACCCAGACCCAGAGGCAACTGCCTGGCTGAAAAGAACTCGTGGATATTGAGATATTTCTCAAGTATCGTCCGAAACATGAGCATGTGAACCGATACTGTTCTATGAAGGCGCTTGATACCCGCCTTTATAAGTTCTGACACGAACACTTAAAACCCCCTTAGCGCAAACTGAGGGGGTTTTTTGCTGCCTCCACGCGAGAATAGCGCAGTTCTGCCGATAACTACTTATAACAGCACACAACGTGTTGTCGTGTCTTACTTATGGAGTATCATCATGAACAACTTATTACAACTCAACCAAGTATCATCCCGCAAAATCCTTGACGCAACTGAGGTTGCCATTGAGTTTGTGAAGTCAACATCGGTATCACCTGAGGGCCTAGTAACGAGCTTCGTGAAGACAACTCCACACCCATTCCTGAACAACGCGATCAACGTTGTTGTTGACTTGACGTTTAATCGTCCTGACCTCACCGACTTCATCACAGCTGAACACTACGATTACTTTGAGAGCCAAACTCTTACCTTTGAACAAGGAGAAGAGTTAGCTCGGGAAATCAACACTAGTGTCTACGTTGCGCTGAACGAGAGAGTACATCAGAGCGGCTGGGGCTCATTCGCAACATCAACGCTGAAAGGCGCTGTAGCAGGGGTCTGTGTTGATGCTATCTTCGGAGAGCACATGGATTCAGACTTTCAAGCAGAGGCCGACAGCTTCTTCCTTGAAGAAAATGGAACTCTCATTCGTGTCTTCCTAAATGTGGAGATTGAGAACTACAAATATGAACCATACAACACCAGTGAAGTCCTAGCTGCCTACGCAGAGAAGATTGGTCTTGACAAGAAATAACGTACTACCAAGTAGAGGGCGTCCCCACAAGAGATTGTGTCGGGGCGTTTTCTATTTAACGTGATGCTACCAACTTTGGCAAAGAAGCCGATAACCATGAGTGACAGCACACCTCGTGTTGTTGTGTCTAACTTATTGGAGTATCACCATGAACCATCTCTTGAACCTCAGAGCGTTACCTTTCACAACCCTCAACCGTGGAATCAGCGAACTTCTGGACGAAGGCGGGCCTCTCAGCTCGTTACCTCGTGGCGCAACAGGTTGGTCTCTAGTGACACCTACAACGAACTCCTACCAGCACGACATTTCTGTACTGATTAACTTATTCTTCATGCGTCCAAAGCTGAAGGCTCTAATCACACGCGACCAGTTCAACAGATACGGCAACGACGGCCTGACCTTCCAAGAAGGACAAGAACTCGCTGCTGAAATCAACACTGAGCTACGCAGTGACTACGCCTACGACATCGTGACAAGTGAGTGGATGACGGAAGCTGTACAAGCGATCAAACGTGTCGTCGCAGAGGCTTACGTGGCAGGGGTCTTCGGAAGCTCCACCGTCTTGCGTGACAAAGACAACACCGTTGATGCGTTCCTCAAAGTTGTTGAGAACGACATTGACATCACGTTTGATGTACGTTTCCCAGGTGACACTGTGAACCGTCAAATCTTCAAGACTCAGGAAGTCATTGCTGCCTACGAGAACTGAAGCAACGAATAAGAAGATCAACCGCAGTAGCAGAAAGCGTCCCCACGAGAGATTGTGTCGGGGCGTTTTTTGTTACCTAAAGTCAGGTGATTCCAGCTCGGTGCGAAGAAAGTTTCAAGGAAATGCGCGAAATGGTCTAAGAAAGACGAAATGTGTGTTATGATAGTGAAACACCAAACAAAGGAGCACGAAATGGCTACCAATAGCCTGGAGAAAATGTCCAAGGAGCATGAAGCTCAGATTCAGCAGCTCAGTGAGATGGGCTTAGATGTTGCGGTCGTCAACCCTGACAAGTTTGACGTGAGTGGCGGTTTAGACCAGCTGATTAAGCTCGCAGTGGCTTCTGGATACTACAAAGAAAATGCGACGACAAAGACTCTGAATGCTGTGTGCCGGGTGGTAGAGTCCGAGCAAATCCCACTAGGGTTATGGGGCAAGAAGTTCAACGGGTATCGCGTCGGATACAAACTAGACGAAGAAGGCGTTCCGGAGTTTTCAATCTGCCTGACGAGTGTACGAGACAACCCTGATACTCCTTATCTGCGCTCATGGATTGCTAGTGCGCAGGTACAGGATGAGATGAGTCCCTTCGGGTTCCAAGGTCGTATCACTGACTTGTTGATGCTTGTGTATCGGCGCAAGTGCCTGGAAGTGCGTGTCTCGCAGCTTCTGACAGACAAAGCAATCGTGAACGAGTCCGAGCAAGTAAAGTTCATGGATGGATTCGCTACTACCATCGTCTTATCATCGCGAGCAGACAAGCCGCTCGTCAGTGGCTATAGATACCCCAGAGCGTAACCACGGCTAAACGAAACCTGACCTACATCCACAACCGGATGCGGGTCATTTCGTTTTTAAAGGCGTTCTTGAACCGATAACGGTCGTACCACTAACGAAAGGTACGACCACCATGCTCAAACACTCACGCCTCCCGCGCTACCTCGCAGCGCTGCTGGGCCTGTCCCTCATCCCGTTGCTTGCTGCTCCTGCGTCTCCGGCTCTCGCTGCTCCTGTAGACGACGACCGATGGGTAGGTCAGCAACTCGTCAACACAGACGCAACTGCCTCCATCGGGTCCTTCGCGTTCGCGCACACGCGCCCCACGTATTTCTCTGACACTGAGGGCTCCGTGGATCCTGGTGAGCGCTTCGCGTTCCTCGGGTACGGATCTGTACCTTCGTTCTTCAACCGAGTAGAGACCACAGAGCGTCATCTGAGGTTCACGAACACCACCGGCGCAGCGTTCACCGTCACAGACCTCAGCGCCCGCACAGTTCAGCCTGAGCTTCCAGGGGACTCTCTCACCACACAGGTCACCCCGGACGGCACAGACGTAGCTGATGAGCTTTTGAGCGACGTTGTAGTACCAGCAGGGGAGACAGTCACCGTGGACTTCACCACCACAGACACCCTCGTGAGCACCGTCCGCACCAACGCTGACGGCCGACTCACCGGCATGGGGACTGTCACGCTCTTCACTGCGACCGTGGACGGCCGGGAGTACACCTTCACCGAGACAGATGCCTTCGGATCCGTCCGTGACTTCCCGTTCATGACACCCAACCCAGCCGTGTCCACAGACGACTTCTTCGGTGACTGTTCCCAATCCACCGTGCCAGGCGGCGACCTCGGCATCTGTAGTTTCTTCGGCAACACTCAGGTGTCTGTAGACGCGTCTTTCTACCCGTTCGTTCCTCCTGTGACCCCGACACCTGAGGTCCCTACTGAGCCTGAGACTCCTACGGTCCCTGAGGTCCCTACTGAGCCGGAGACTCCTTCGGTCCCTGAGGTTCCTACAGAGCCGCAGACACCTACCGTCCCTGAGGCTCCTGTAGCAGTCCCGCCGGTCGTCCTCACCCCAGAGGTCCCGGAGGCTGTCACGCCGCTCGTACCCGCTCCTGAGACGCCTGCTGTGGACGCTCCTGTGACGCAGCCAACCGAGACACCTGCTCCTGTCGCAAGCTCCAACGTCCTCCCGAAGACAGGTACTGACTCCGTGTTCAGAAACGCATGGGCTGCTGTTGTGTTCCTCATCGCTGGCGCATCACTGTTCATCGTCAGAAAGGCACTCCTGAAACAGAACTAGTTTGTTTTAAGCGCTATCGCCTCCTATTTGTGACCATTTAGGGGGCGTTCGCTTTTTAAAGACGGTAGTGACCGATATAGATGAGACACTAACGAAAGGCACCATCATGAAGTTCATCAAATCCTTTTTTGCGTTCATCGGCTTCGCGCTCACCGTCGTCGCCGGTCTCGTCCTCTTCAACTCCTGCTCGTCGGACGTTGCTGACGACTACAAGGCACCTGACCGGAACCCTGGCTACGTCGGCGTACCAGAGGACCAGAGCAACACGCCGGAAGCCCCAGAGCCGTCCGCAGAGCCGTCCGTGACTGTGACCGATCCCACCGCCGTCCAGTTCTCGGCGTACGTCACAGAGGTCACTGCTCCTGTCGGCTTCTCCACGGACACCACACAGAGCGATCACCCGTCTTTTGACGTGACATGCCAGGCGTCCGTATGTGAGACCACCTACGTACATACGCAAGACCAACTGGACGGGTTCGCTGAGAACTTCACTACGACAACCCTCACTGAGGCTTACATCCAAGCTGTGAAGACCGCGGACCAGACCAACCCGCAGAGCGTCACTGACACGTTCAACGACGTGCTGATAGAACTGACCACCGTGACCTACCTCAACAGCGGCCAGCAATCCGGTGACCAAGCCCCTACCACTCAGGACAGCATCTACAGCATCACCGTCACGAAAGCACCGTCATCCGTGGAATGAGTCCACAGCACGAAATCCCTCACGTCAAAAAAGATGTGAGGGATTTTTGCTTTAACAGCCGATAACGCTTCTACAGCCGTTAGGAACCTCTAACCACTAACAGAAAGCATTATCATGATTAAGTTCGCACGTATCCTTCACTCATCCAAGGCAGCGATTGACCTCGCCAGCATCATGGTGGGCGTAATCATCGTCAGCATCATCGGCGGCGTAATCGCTGCTACGGTTTTCGCGGTCATCCCGTGGGCTCAGGACTCAGCAGCCAAACATCAGCTTGTCAACATCCAAACCGCTCAGTCAGCACAACGGGGCCTCAGCGTTGAAGCAGCAGGCCTCTCATCTGAACCTCAACCAGCTTTCATCTCCGCTCCTTTGGCCTTCATCAACACGTTCGGCGCTAGCTCGGTAAAACCAGCAGCTTCGGGGTCAGCGTCATTCGCTAACCTTCAACAGCTCCAAGAAGCAGGACTCTTCACTACTTCTTCCGGTATTGATACCGCCTCCGGTGGTATGTGGGACAAAGAAGGCCGCATCTGCGTAGTTGCCAGTGACACTGAAACCGGATCATACGATTCAGCTGTTGTCTCCGATTCTGGCCGTACATTCGTAGCTTCCTTCGCTGAGCCAAAACCTATGCTCGCTGAAGTAGGGGATCCTACCTGCCTCGGCTCCATTGAAGCGAACGGTCAGCCCTCCGTCACCAACAACATCTCAGCTACTGGTTCAGCTGTTCCTGCGAAGAACAACGGCAGCTACACAGTCACTGGTTTAGATGGAACTGGCTTCAACTGGTTTGACGACCCGAAATATGACGAAAGCGGAAACTACAACTACACAAAAGGAACATTCAACTTCGTTACAACCATCAAAGTGTCTGCTAACGGGACCTCTGTGGTAGATGTGAAATGGGATGAGAACTACCAAGTTGAGCCGTTGGACAATCCAACGAACTATGTCGCATCAGCGTCTGATAAAGCACTTCTCGCCGGGCAGGTAAAAGCGTACTATCAGTCAATCTTGAGTAAAGAGGATCTGACAGCGCAATGGCAGGGGGCTGATTATCTGACTGTAGATGTGTTAGGGCACTCTGAGCCAACGACTTTGAATGTCAAGCTCTCAGACGGAACAGTTGCTCACTTGTACCTGGGTTATCATAACCAGTCTCAGTACGTTATGACTCAAAACGGGACCTGGTAATGATTGGTCTAGAGCATCACCAGGACTATATATGGAAACTGCGGCGCAGCAACAACCGACTGAAAGGCTGGCTGACTGTCTTCATCCTCATAACGGCCGCGCTGCTGATCGTCGGGGTCATGTCCATCGTGACAGTCACAGAACTCAGTAAATGTCTCGCTGTGTTCCCCGCACAAGTGGAATGTGACTTCACCGTCAATAAGCTGCTGTAGCACCAGCACGAGTCAGACCCTCCAGGCTAAAAAAGTTGGAGGGTTTTTCTCTTTAAAGGCACTTTTCTGTTTTTGGCCGTTAGGAACATGTGACACTAACAGAAAGGCTCCACCATGAAAGTCCAAGTAAAAACCGGCCCCGTATTCCTAGACCTTGACCAAGATCGCAGCATCTGGAAATGTCACTGTGACTGCGGACAAAGCATGACTATCCGGAAGATATATGAGTATGACAAGTTCGCGTCATTCATGAACCATCACAAAAACTACTGCTGATACCAGCACGAGTCAGACCCTCCAAGCTAAGAAAGTTGGAGGGTTTTTCTTGTTAAAGGCGCTTTTCATCATTTTTATGTCGTGCGGCCGATAACTAACAGACACCCGGCCATTAGGAACCTCCACATGCTGAACAATGACACGACGAGTGACGACGAACCCATCTACACCCACCGCCTGAAGTACGCGGACGAGAAGCGACAAGTAGAGCCTGAGATTGTCCTGTCTAAAACGTTCGCTCGTCGCCGGACCTGGAAGCAAGCCAAAGCATTATCCCAGAGCCAGGAGTTCCGCATTCAGTGCGCAGAGGATGGAGTGGACTACGAAGATGTATTGAACCTTAAGTCCTACAGTCGGGCAGACAAGTGCTCAAACCCTCAGTTCCTCCGGGCTGAAAACGCAAAAGGTCAAGTCAAGCAAATAAAACGGGCTTGCGAGATGAACAACCCTGATGACTGTCCTGAGTGTGCTGAGTGGAAGCAGAAAGTCAGACGAGTCCAAATCCTTGACGTTCTGGAATCTGGTGGCATGAACATCGCGCTGTTCACTCTCACCGCCCCGTCCTTTGGTTCTGTCCACCGAGCTACCTGGACGAAGAAGGACGATTACCGCGCCCGCAAGATGGATCCGGCCGAGCTCGCTGACATGAAGGACGCCACACAGGCCGGTAGAGACGGAAGCCGTTGTGACTGTCGCAAGCACCACAGCTACTCAGACCCAGAGGTTGGGACTCCCACCGGCCGCTACAACTACCTTGCCGAGGCTATGTGGTCCCGGAACTTGCCAGCGCTCATGAAGAGCACGGAGAAGAAGCTCAAGGACCACGCCAAGAAGCTCGGCATCCCCAAGCTTTCCATCTTCGGTGTCTACGAGCGTCAGAAGCGCGGAGCCCTCCACGTCCACCTGCTCCTCGCTGTCCCCAACGACCCTGAGGCGTTCACCAAGCTCGTGGAAGACCTCACCCCTGGTCAAGGGAAGTGGAAGCAGCCCACAGCCGCTATCAGCCCTATGGACGTTGCCAGCTACGCCGCCGCTACTAGCTACGTCGCAGCTGACCACGACATGAAGGCCGCCCTCCCAGCCAAAGTCGCTCAAGACGCCCTCACAGCTCTCCCCAGGGATGAGAACGGCAACCCACAGACCACCTGGGGCAGCGTCCGTGACATCCGCGTACTAGAGCCGGACCCTGTGGAAGGGGACACCACAGCCCCAGCCGAGCCCACAGAGACGCCTGAGGACCCCACAGGCGCCCCAGAGGAAGCAGCAGCACCCAAGCCGTTTAACCCGGACTCAGTAGACCTCGTGACGTTCAGCCGGTCAGCCTCCTACCTGGCTAAGTACCTCACGAAGAACAACAGCGCGTTCAGCCCGGAAGCCCTCATACGAGTAGGAGCCGAGTCCAAGCCCCTCCGCGCGCACTACAGCCGTCTACGCCGGGCATCCCTGTACCTCCTCGTAGAGCAGCGCCTGAGAGCCGCACAGACCAAGGAACGCGAGAGGTACATAGAGAGGCTTCTGAAAGACCCAACCGAGTACATCAACGTGCTCAAAGGCCGGACCGGGAAGAAGTACCTGATCCTCAGGCCGATCCCCACAGTCGGCTACACACCAGAGCTAGGGGCATACGTGAGCGCCTACACCGCACAGACGCGCCGCCTGGCAGAAGCCCCGTACCTTCCCACGGCGCTCGGATTCTGGGTCGTCCACCACCTCCGTAACCGGAAGATCGGAGCGGTTGATCTACAGCTACTGATTGAGAAGACCACGTTGCCAGGGCAGAAAACCAACCCCTACGAACTGCTCGCTACCAAAGTCACGAAACATCGGGTCGTTGGGACGGACGAAGACATGGACGGCAGAACCAGGAACGTACTGGAACCTGTTGAAGGGCACGGAGGGCAGGACCCCAACCAACCACCGCTGAGCGACACCACGCGGAACATGGCAAACGAACAGTTTTTGCCATTGCGCTACCTCGCCATGATGCTGAACCGGACGGCCAGTAACGCTGGTTTCACAGGGTCGCTCGTCACCGCCCATAACTGGACCACATTGACGCAACTCAAAGCAGCACGAGTCGCCTGGTACCTGTCGCAGCACCCGGAAGAAGAGCAGGAGACATGGAAGTGGGATCGCTGGGATGATTCCAAGGAGTTCCTGCCTCAGATCGCTAAAGCGCGAATCAACCGTGAGCTGGCTAAGAAAGCAGGTATGGAGCGGGACACAAGCACATCGGCGCAAGTCCGGGACACAGAGCCGCCGCCCGGTTCAGAGTCAGAAACACCCCCACTCTTCCATCTGGATGAAAACTAAAAGACCTGAGACGGAACTGCCACTCTTTTTACGTCGTCAATCATGGCGGCGTTATTTGTCGTGCCCCCGTGCCGTAGAAATAGAGACATGAGCACGGGCAACCGGACGCGGAAGGCTGACGGCGTGCGCAGCTAAGCCGGGAAGCCGTGAGCGGAAGGGCAGCACGGGTGAAATGACGCTGTTTCACAGGCCGGGTGGTCGGGCGCAGCCCGGCCGCCCCTTGATTAACAAAGTAAAAAAGGCGACAGCCCGGAAAAGGTAGTTTTGGGGAGAATCAGCAGATAAGGGAAGAAAGAAGGGAGGTGAATCATGACACAAGAACTATCAAGGGAAAGACGAGCACTGTACAACTCGGAAGTGATCGCAGCAGATATTGCGCGTAGGAACAACCGGCTTGATATTGCTGCTGACCACGATGCTAGAGCCCAAAGGATTGAACACGGTGCTTTCGCTGTATATGAGGGGGAGGACAACTACGGGGACCCGGAACAGCTCGTTATCCCCACTCACGATGCTTACGGGAATCCCATTTACGGGGAAGGTCCGTGGCTGTAACAGAAGTTTTATGAGCAGTTTTTGGTTTTAGGCGCTTTTCTTTGTTTTGCCCGTTAGGGATATTGAACAGGCAAGACTAACAGAAAGCAGCATCATGAACTTCCTCAGCTTCGCATCCAAGCACGTCGTATCCGCAATCATCGCAATCTTCGTCGTTATGTTCCTTCTCAACGCGTTTGGTGTTGCGGCGGATAATGTGGCCGGTATCGGTGATTCCCTCACGAACTACACAGACAGTTTCAAGTCCGTCAGTTCCGGTTCTTATCACTAGACGACAGGCGAGATTAACCCCGATCTAACACGTCGGGGTTTTTCTTTGCCATTTTGTGCCAGAAATAGAAAAGTGTGCCGATAAGTATTTATACCTCAACAACGAGGGTCACTTAACAGAAAGATATATCATGCTCGCATTAGATTCAAACAAATACAAAGCCTTCACTGGTTCAAAGCCACAGGTGAAAGCACAAAACGTTCACGTTGACAACGCTCCTGCTAATCACGTCCCTGTACAGGAGTTAGATAAGGTTTCTAACCTTCCATTGTGGAAAGTGGCTATTGAGTTGATCAACGAGGTTGACGGCTCAGTTGAATCAGTCACTATTAAAATCGCGTCAGTCAAAGAACCTGTTCTAGAGCCGCGAACTGACTACAAGCTGTCTGGCGATTTCGTTGCTGCCGCCTGGTTGAACAACAACCGTCCAGCTATCAGTTACAAGCTCATCGGTGAACTTGTCGCTGCTAACGGTGGCAAGGCTTTCCCGCCAGCACCTAAAGCTGACAACCACAACTGAGAGCACTAACTAAAGGGGGAGGGGTCGTCACTGATTCCTCCCTCTTCTGTCTCTACCCGCACGAACACACATCGCATCACTAACAGAAAGCATTATTATGATTGACTTCAACAAAACACCTGAACCGGCTGACCGCAAGCCGTTCCCTACAACCGAGAGTCGCACACGCGTAGTTCTCAGTAAGACCTCTACCGCAGCTAAGGCCCTATCTGCTGAGGCTGTCAAGTTCCACAAAGCTGGCGCTCCTGCTCGCGCTATTGGCTCCGTCAAGAAGGCCGAAAAAAAGCAAAGCAAAGCGGACAACGCTAAGAGAGTCGCGGCGGAGAAGGCGTTCCGCCAAACCTGGAAGGTAAGAAAGCTCGCAGCAGATAACGGCATTGAGCCGATGGATGATGCCTCACAGAAGTTCGGGCGCTTCCGCGTGCTGTGGGCTGATGAGAAAACCAAGCCTATGGCGAAACTCATTCTACAAGCCTACCTCGGGCTGTGGATAAAGAATGGCTATCGGAGGTTCCCCCGTGCTGTCACACTGTTTTTGGCAACCGTCGCAGTCATCCTGCCGTTTATGAACTTCATGCCCCTGGTCAGCGTTATTGTTTTCGTCGCATGGGGTCTGTTCTGGTACAAGGTTAAGTTTGTGAGCGTATTTAGCTCAGATGACTCTCTACTCAAAATCGGACGTGTCCCGATTAAGCGTCCCGTGGTCTCAAACCGTAGGGCGAACCACCTGGACGGGGAACTCAACCAAATACGGCACGACCTCTGGGATGTCGCTTCAAAAACTTCGTTATATGTGAAAGTAGACCCAACGAAATATATCCAAGTATATGAACGCATCCCCGGCGTGTATCTACTGGTGTTTGACGTCATCCCGCCGCTGACAGATGAGTACCTTCTGCGGGTCATGCCGCCCATCGTGAAGACCGCTCTGAGATTGAACAACGTCTCAGAACTCATCACCGATGACACTGCTGGAACCCGAACACTGCTCGCGTCTCGCATCAACGTCCTACAGGACGACATTGACGAAGAGCTAGTGCCAATCATCACGAGTGACGCCACCAAGCTAGACCCGTGGTTAGACATCCCCATCGGGGTCACCAACAACGGCGATGAAGTCGCGCTCCCGATGTGTGGTCCTGAAGGCACCAACCGTGTAGTCATTTCAGGAAAGACCGGTGGTGGAAAGAGTGGGCCGGTTCGTACATGCCTGATGACGTGGGCTGCTGCTCCGCATGTCAGAACAGTCATCCTGGACGGAAAAGGAACAGAGTTCGCCATGTTCAAACAGTTCGCTGACTGCTTTGTATCTTTCCCAGAGGAACGCGCAGCAGGTGTTGACCGCTTCTTCAACCACATTGAAGCAGAGAAACTGCGCCGTCAACGCATTCTCGCAGACCACCTGTTCAACTCAGACCTGAACGACGAAGAGCGTCACACTGACACATGGAACCACTTTGATGACGGTTATTACCTCATCATCGTCATTGACGAGCTATCAACTATGTTCGGAGGTATGACTACAGGTGAGTACAAAGACTTCCAAGCTCGCTTGAAAGACGTACTGAGCATCGGTCGTTCCATCGGTATCGGTGCCATCATTTCATCCCAGTCACTACGAAGTGACTTGCTGGACACGGGTATCCGAAACGGCATGATTGATCACCGCCTAGGGTTCCCGACAAATGATGACATGGAAAGCGGGTTCCTTGGATTCCCTAACGATGCCACCGTCGCACCTCATCTCATTCCAAGCGGTGTTGACAAGAACGGCAACAAGATTGGCCGTGGTCAGTTCGTCCCGCGTGGGCTAGAAACCCGCAACTATTGTAAGAGCTACTTCGTGTCCACGAAGCGCATCAGACGTTACCTCGCTGAACTTCCTGTGCCGGAAGAAAAGAATCTTAACGAAAAAGCGGAACAGGACGCTTGGTTGACAGATTAAGCCGATACTAATACATGAGGAAGCTTATTGAATCTGATAAGCCGAATCACTGTTAGTGTACCCTGCTGTTCGCATTGCGATGTGCGACCATAGCAATAGGACCCTTCTCTAGTCTTGCCAGATTGAGAAGGGTCTTATTGTTTTAGTGGAACGTGCGCAAATCATGATATTGAGCCAATACTATATTGTAAGAAAGTGGTGTACCCCGTTTCCATGGCTGGGGGCTTTCTTCCCTAGAGGGGTTCGGCTGCTGGATCACCTTGCCCCTCTAGGCTTCTTTCTTCGGCTGAGGCTTCTTAGGTATGCGGATCATGCTCCGGCTTTTCGGCGTCAGAGGCTTGTACGCTTCCATGTCCGAGGCGTAAGCCAGGCCCAGTGTCATGATTGCCTTCGTCTTCTGTTCGTTGCTGATGTGCGTGTAGTAGCTAGTCATAGCCACGCTGTTGTGCCCCAGGATGCTCTTCACGACCTCTACAGGGACGCCGGTGGCTGCGAGGTAGGAAGCTGTCAGGTGCCGCATGTCATGCCCTCTCAGCGGCTCCACGCCCGCGTCTTTCAGCAGCTTCTTCCAACGCGTGTTGTCGGTGCTCTGCCGGATCGGGTTGCCGGTGGCAGTCGTGTACACCAGGTCCTCAAAGCCCGCCCGCGGAGCCCATGTGTCCTGCTTCATCAGCGTCACGCGTCGCAGTTTCAAGTGGTACAGCAGCGACCTAACATCAGGAGACAGCGGGATGACTCGCATGCTCGCCTCCGTCTTCGTGTCGTGCTTAATGCTCAGCGTTTTGTTCTCGGCATCGTTGTACAGCTGCCGGTCAATCGTCACCGTGGCAGGCTTGCCCCAGTCGCCGTCTAGATTGTTGAACGAGGACCATTCCAGTCCTAGACGCTCAGAGGCGCGCAGACCGTAGAACGACAGAGCCCAGTACACCGCGTCGTCCCGGTTGTCCTGTAGGTGCCTCCGCAGCTTCGCAACATCACCCAGACGCTCCCCGAGGTTCAGCACGTTCTTCCGCGTCTTCTTCGGCGGCTTCATGAACCGCATCGGATCCTCGCGGATGATCTTCGCCTTCGTCGCCTCTTCCATCGCAGACGTGAGGATGTAGTAGATGCCACGCAGGGGAGAGCTACCAAGCAGCGGAGCCCCGTCCTTGTCCTTCTTCGCGGGAAGCGTCTCTTCAAGGAACTCTTGAATCTGAACGGTTGTGAGTGCGGTGAGCTTCTTCGTACCTAGGGCCGGGATGATGTGGTTTCGGATGAGTCCACGGTTCCGCTGGCGGGTGTTCGCCTGTACGTCTCTCGGGTTCTGCTCATCAGCCCACTTCTGTAGCCACTCCGCGACTGTCCACACCTTCGTCTCCGGCGTGACGAGCACAGACGGGTCAGCCTGGCCTTGCTCCACCAACCAGACCAGGTGAGCCCTCGTGCGGCGCTCTATGGCTGTCCGCTGGTCACCGGAGGTTCCGGTGATGATCCGGCGCTTCCCGTCAGAGTCCCAGACCGTCATGGCTGCCCGGTACTTGCGTTCCCCGTCCACCATCACGCGGTACACAGTGCCTGCGCCTCGGGGCCGTCGCTTCCGCTTCGCACGCTCAGAGGCGGCTTCACGCATCTCAGGGGTCCAGGTAGTCATACCCGCACCGTAACTCTAAAAAGTAGTCTACGGTGCGGGTTCTGACCTCTACTGGGGGTGCTACACCCGCATGTTTCCGGGCTTTTTGTTCATCTGGCGGAGGATAGGGGATTCGAACCCCTGAGGGCTTTCACCCAACACGCTTTCCAAGCGTGCGCCATAGGCCACTAGGCGAATCCTCCATGACGCGTGCCGTCGGCGTCAGGAACGCGCGGCGGCACCCGTCGATACTACCTGCCCGAGAGCAGCCTCGATGCACCCGGTGTGTCGAGGAGCCCGGCGAGGGCCCGACGCGAGGGCGCGCCGAGCTTCGCGCGCGCCTGGTAGAGGTGCGACTCGACGGTGCGGACGGACAGGAAGAGCCGTCCGGCGATCTCCCGGTTGCTGAGGCCCTGCGCCGCGAGCACGCCGATCTCGAGCTCCCGCCGCGTCAGCATGCTGACGTCGAGGGTGGGGCTCGCGGACGCCGTCGCGGCGGCGGGCGTGCCGCGGTCGATGCGGGCCTGGATGCGCGCGAGGGCCGCCCGCGCGGAGGCGAGCGCCGGTCCGGCGTCGTCGGAGGCGAGCATCCGCAGCAGCTCCTCGCAGGCGGTGCGGGCCTCCTGGTGCAGCCCGGCCTCCTCGAGCGTGCGGACCCCCTGCTCGACCAGGGCGGCGTCGCCCGTGCGGGACCCCTCCACCACCTCGGCCATGCCGTGCAGCGCGGGGACGTCCGTGCGGTCCCGCACCCGGCGGGCGCCGTCGAGGAGCCGTGGTTCGGTGGATCCGAGCATCCAGGCCCGGAACAGGATGCCGGCGCGCAGCGCGTACGCGTCCCCGCTGAGCTCGCCCAGGTCGAGGAGCAGGGCGGCGGCCTCGTCGGGCCGGCCGCGCGCGGCGATGATCTCCACCCGCACGCCCTCGGCGAGCAGGCGCTGGTAGGGGAACCGCGGGTCGGCGCGGTGCGCGATGTCCGCGGCGATGCGCTCGGCCTCGTCGGTGCGGCCGCGCAGCGCCAGCACGCGGGCGCGCTGCATGCCGATCCACAGCCGCCAGGTTCCGGTGTCGGGGCCGACGAGCCGGTCGTCGGCGATGCTCAGCTCGGCCTCGGCGCGGTCCAGCCGCCCGAGGTCGAGGGCGACGCCGCCCGTGATGGCCCCGAGGACGGGGATGAACCACTGCGCGTCCTGGGCGATCGCCGACTCCACCCACGTGTCGAGCTCCCGCTCGAGGTCGGGGAGGTCGAGGCGGCAGAGGCGGCGGCTGAAGGCGCTCGCCGAGAGCAGCTCCAGGCGCGCCTCCTCGAGCAGGATGTCGTCGTAGGTCCCGCGGCACGCGGACCGGGTGGACACGAGCCGGAGGCCCGCGTCGATCTCCTCGCCGAGCTCGGCACCGCGGCCCAGGTGGCCGAGCGCGAGGACGATCGTCCGCTGGGCGCGGATGCGGACGCGGGGGTTCCCGGCGAGCGCGCCGGCCTCCCGGGCGGCCGTCAGCGCCGCCTCCCACTCCATGGTGCCGAGCGCCATGACGGCGCCGATGACCGTCGCCTGCGCGCGCACGTCGTCGTCGTCGCGGGGGTCCTGGCCGTGGGCGAGGCCCTCCAGCACGCGGCGCATGCGCTCGGTGCCCGGGAGCGCGGCGCGGGTGGTCAGCACGCGCCACCGGAGCACCTCGACGCGCTCGGCGGGCGTGAGGCCCGTCTCGTCCAGCGCCTCGAGGAGGTCCATGGCGCGTCCGGGGTTGCCGAGGACCACGAGCGCCCGCGCGGTCTCGCAGGCCGCGTACGCCGGCGATCCGCCGTCGGCGGCGATCTCCGCGAACGCGAGCGCGTCGTGGGTCATGCCCACGTCGTTCGCGAGCCGGGCCGCGACCAGGTGCACGGCGGCGAGGAGCGGGGCGCCGAAGCGCTCGACCGCCTCGCGCCGTCCGGACTCGGTGAGCGTGCGCGCGATGAGCAGGCTCTCCTTGGGGCTGAGCGGCACGCCGTTCGCGGCCTCCTGCATGAGCGCGCGGACGACGCGGCAGGTGAGCACGTCGACGGCGTCGGGATCGGTGCGGGCGAGGGCCGCCTCGGCCTCGAGCAGGTCGGCGCGGAGGATCATGTCCCCCTGGCCCTGGACCCGCGCGAGCCCGCGCGCGCCGAGCACCCGGAGGATCGTCTCGCCGAACAGGCGGGCGGCGCGCTGGTACGGCACGCCGTCCAGCCGGGCCAGCAGGATGAGCGTGCTGCGCTCGTCGTCGCCCAGCATCGACACGCGCGACGACACCAGCTCGAGGATGCGGGCGCGCGGCGCGTGCGGGCTCGGGAACGCGTACCCGGTGACGGTGCGGGCGCTGCCGTCCGCCTCCAGCGCCTCGAAGGTCAGCTCGCGGACGAGGAACGGGCGGCCGGCGCTGCGCCGCTGGATCTGCACCCGCGTGGCCTTGTCGAGCGCCACCGACCCCGCGAGGGAGTCGACCATGGCGTCGACCTCGGCCGTGTCGAGCGGAGCGAGGTCGAGCCGCTCGGCGTATCCGTTCCGCCAGAGCCCCAGCACCTCGGAGGCGGCCTGCGCGATGCGCGCGGCGGCGTCCCCGCCGGCCTCGGCGTCGCGACCGCGGGGGCGGCGGGCGTCGCTGCCCGTGTCGTCGACGGTGACGAGGAGGGTGCAGCGCTCGCGCGCGCGGGCGTCCACCAGGGCGGCGCGCAGGTCGGCGGGCATGAGGTGGGCGTCGTCGATCACGACGATCGGGCGCGCGGCCGGCAGCGGACGCGGCGCGCGGATGCCGGGCACCTGGTCGATGACCCGGCGGAGGACCTCCGCGAGGTCGGGCGTGGACGCGTGCGCGCGGATCACGGTGAGGCCGGCGCGGGTGAGGGAGTCGGCGACGCGGCCGGCGACGTGGCTCCGACCGGACCCGACGCTGCCCGTGACGACGGCGCTGGTGCCCGCGATGAGCCAGCGCTCGAGGGTCTCCAGGTCGCGCGCGCGGCTGCCCCGTCCGGCGGAGGTGCTCGCCGGTCGTGCGCTCGCCCGTAGGTAGGTTTGCGTCATCTGCTTCATGTGACCCCCGTCGCGGAAGAGCGGTGGAACGCGCCGCATCCCCCGAGGCTGCGCGGACCCTGAGTTCCCATACTCGCCGGAATACGGGGATCAGGCCAGGCGGACCGACGCTTACTGATCGGATGCGTCACGGAAATAAGTAGTCCGCACTGTGGGGGACACCCGATGCCGCTCCTAGCGTGTTCCACATGTCCGGGCATGGGGATGCTCCGGATGGTGCGCTCCGGCGCACACGTGCGGCGACGCGCGGGCCGACGACGGCTTCGGGTGCCGTCGGGCCGGCGAGGTCGACCGCGGCACGACCCGGGTGCCTCAGCAGCCCGGAAGCGGATGACGGCCCCCTCCGGGGAGGAGGGGACCGTCATCCGGATGGGCGCTCGGGCCCCGTCCGCGGGCGCTAGTAGCGGAGGCCGGCGATGGCCTCGGCGACGGGCTCCTCGCCCGAGACCGCCTCGAACTGGACGCGCACGCCCGTGCCGTCGATGAGCGCGGTCGCCACGATCTCCGCGACGTCCGCGCGGGGGATGGTGCCCCGGCCCGTGGAGGTGCCGACCTGGATCCGGCCCGTCCCGGGCTCGTCGGTGAGGCCGCCCGGGCGGACGATGGTCCAGTCGAGGTCCCGCGCCCGGAGGTCGGCGTCCGCCTCCGACTTGGCGCGCTGGTAGATCTCGTAGGTGTCGTCGCTGTCGGGGTCGAACCCGTCGACCGCCATGGCCGAGATCATCACGTAGCGGCGGACCCCGGCCCGCTCGGCGGCGTCCGCGAGCAGGATCGCGCCGTCGCGGTCGATGGTGAGCTTCCGCTCGGGGCCCGAGTCGGGCCCGCCGCCCGCGGCGAAGACCACGGCGTCGGCGCCCTGGAGCGCCTCCGCGACCGCATCCACGTCGCTCTCCTCCAGGTCGAGCACGAGGGCCTCCGCGCCGGCCTCGGCGAGGTCGGCGGAGTGGTCGGGGTTGCGGACGATGCCGACGGGCTGATGGCCCGCGTCGGCGAGGCGTCGTTCGAGCAGTCGGGCGATCTGGCCGTGTCCTCCGGCGATGACTATGCGCATGACGTCCACGGTACGCGCGCTTCGTGACCGGTCGCTGGGCGGAGCGGGACCGACGGCGGGCCGACCGGCGGGCTCGCCGGGTCGGGTACACTCGGTGTCGGCTCCTCGCGTGGTGCCATCCAGGTGAACTCCCCCAGGGCGGAGACGCAGCAAGGGCAGCCGGGCTCTGGCAGGTGCGCGAGGGGTCTTCTCCTTTTAACCGGGCGCGCCTCAGCGCTCCGTGGTGGATCGCGTCGCGGCCCGCGCGGCCCAGGATCCGTCCGGCCGCCGTGCAGGCGACGCCCATAGGCTTGCGGGCATGGCTCGGAGCATCTACATCACGTCCGCCGAAGGGCACTCGGGCAAGTCGACGGTGGCGCTGGGCGTGCTCGACACCCTCACCCACCAGATCCAGCGGGTGGGCGTGTTCCGGCCCATCGCCCGGTCCATCGTGGAGCGCGACTACGTGCTCGAGGCCCTGCTCTCGCACGACGGGGTCGACCTCGACTACGACGAGTGCGTGGGCGTCACCTACGACGACGTGCACGCGGATCCCGAGGCCGCCCTGTCGCGCATCGTGGAGCGCTACAAGGCCGTCGAGGCCAAGTGCGACGCGGTCGTCATCGTCGGCAGCGACTACACCGACGTCGGCAGCCCCACCGAGCTGTCGTTCAACGCGCGGATCGCCGCGAACCTCGGCGCCCCCGTGCTGCTGGTGCTCACCGGACGCCGCTCCGACGAGTCCGGCGGCCGCAGCCCCGACGAGATGCGCCAGATCGCCGACCTCGCCGTCCCCGAGCTCGTCACCGCGCACGCGGGCCTCCTCGGGATCGTCGTCAACCGCGCCGACCCGGACGCCCTCGACGCCATCACCGCCGCCATCCCCGCCGCGATCCCGGCCTCCCTGCAGGCGCGGACCCCGCACGTGCCCGTGTGGGCGATCCCGGAGGACGCGTTCCTCGTGGCGCCGACCGTCGCGGAGCTCCTCGACGCGGTCGACGGCACGCTCGTGAAGGGCGACGCGGCCCTCCTCAGCCGGGAGGCGCTCGGCGTCGTCGTGTCCGCCATGTCGATGGAGAACGTGCTCGCCCGCCTCACCGAGGGCGCGATCGTCGTGATCCCCGGCGACCGCAGCGAGGTGCTCCTCGGCGTCCTCACTGCGCACGCCTCCGAGACGTTCCCCACGGTCGCGGGCATCGTCCTCAACGGAGGCTTCGCCCTGTCGCCCACCATCGAGACGCTCGTCTCGGGCCTCGACCAGACCCTGCCCATCATCTCCACGGAGCTCGGGACCTACGAGACGGCCAAGCGGATCACGCAGACCCGCGGCCGGCTCTCTCCCGAGTCCGCCCGGAAGATGGACATCGCGCTCGCCGCGTTCGAGCAGCACGTGGACACCTCCCGCCTGCTCGAGCTCCTCGACGTCAGCCGCTCCGACGTGGTCACGCCGCTCATGTTCGAGTTCGGCCTCATCGAGCGCGCGCGGACGGCGGGCAAGCGCATCGTGCTGCCCGAGGGCACCGACGACCGGGTGCTCCGCGCCGCGGGCACCATCCTCAGCCGCGGCATCGCCGAGGTCACGATCCTCGGCGAGGAGATCGAGGTGCGCTCGCGGGCCATCGGGCTCGGCATCGACATCGGCCGTGCCACCGTCCTCAGCCCCTTCGACGCCGTGCTCCGCGAGCGCTTCGCGGAGGAGTACGTGCGCCTCCGCGCCCACAAGGGCATGGTGCTCGACATCGCGCGCGAGACCGTCACCGACGTCTCCTACTTCGGCACGATGATGGTGCAGCTCGGGCTCGCCGACGGCATGGTCTCCGGTGCCGCGCACACGACGGCCCACACCATCCGCCCGGGCTTCGAGATCATCAAGACCACGGACGGCGTCTCCGTCGTCTCCAGCGTGTTCCTCATGGCGCTCGCCGACCGCGTCCTCGTCTACGGCGACTGCGCCGTGAACCCGGATCCGACGGCCGACCAGCTCGCCGACATCGCCATCTCGTCCGCCGCGACCGCCGCCCAGTTCGGCATCGAGCCGCGCATCGCGATGCTCTCCTACTCGACGGGGGAGTCCGGTGCCGGAGCCGACGTGGAGAAGGTCCGCCAGGCCACCGCGCGCGTGCGGGAGCTGCGGCCCGACCTCGCGGTCGAGGGGCCCATCCAGTACGACGCGGCGGCTGACGCGGCCGTCGCGGCCACGAAGATGCCCGACTCGCAGGTCGCCGGCCGGGCGACGGTGTTCATCTTCCCGGACCTCAACACCGGCAACAACACGTACAAGGCCGTGCAGCGGTCGGCCGGCGCCGTCGCGATCGGACCCGTCCTGCAGGGCCTCCGGAAGCCCATCAACGACCTGTCCCGCGGCGCGCTCGTGCAGGACATCGTCAACACCGTCGCCATCACCGCCATCCAGGCCGAGGGGATCGCGGCGGGCTGAGCGCCCGTCCGTCCCGTCCGTCCCGCCCGCACTCGCACCCGCACCGTCAGGAGAACCCCCGTGCCCGTCGTCCTCGTCGTCAACTCCGGATCGTCGTCGTTCAAGTACCAGCTCATCGAGATGGACACGGAGTCCGTGCTCGCGTCCGGGCTCGTGGAGCGCATCGGCGAGCCGACCGGATCCACGCGTCACAAGGCCGGCGGCGACTCATGGGAGCGCGAGCTGCCCATCGCGGACCACACCGCCGGGTTCCAGGCGATGCTCGACGCGTTCGCCGAGCACGGGCCGTCGCTCGACGAGGAGCCGCCCGTCGCGGTCGGCCACCGGGTCGTGCACGGCGGCGACGTGTTCGTCGAGCCGACCGTCGTCACCGACGAGGTGAAGGCCGACATCGATGACCTCTCCGCGCTGGCGCCGCTGCACAACCCGGGCGCGCTGCAGGGGATCGAGGCAGCGCAGACCGCGTTCCCCGACGTGCCGCACGTCGCCGTCTTCGACACCGCGTTCCACCAGACGCTGCCCGCCGAGGCGTACACCTACGCCATCGACCGGGAGCTCGCCGCAGCGCACCGCATCCGCCGCTACGGCTTCCACGGCACGAGCCACAAGTTCGTCTCGGAGGCCGCCGCGCGCCTGCTCGGCAAGCCGCTCGAGGAGACCCGGATCATCGTGCTGCACCTCGGCAACGGCGCCTCGGCCGCCGCCGTGCAGGGCGGCCGGTCCATCGACACGTCCATGGGCCTCACCCCGCTCGAGGGCCTCGTGATGGGGACCCGCTCCGGCGACATCGACCCCGCGATCCTGTTCCACCTCGCCCGCCACACCGACCTCGGCCTCGACGAGCTCGAGACGCTGCTGAACCGCCGGAGCGGACTGCTCGGACTCACGGGCCTCGGAGACATGCGGGACGTGCAGCGCGCCGCCGCGGACGGCGACGAGGCCGCGCAGACGGCCCTCGGCGTCTACCGGCACCGCATCCGCCACTACGTGGGCGCGTACGCGGCGCAGCTCGGCGGCGTCGACGCGGTCGTGTTCACGGCCGGCGTCGGCGAGAACAACCCGCTCGTCCGCCGCCGGTCGCTGGCGGGCCTCGAGTTCATGGGCATCGCCATCGACGACGACCGCAACGAGCTCATCTCCTCCGAGCCGCGGTACGTGAGCCCCGAGGGGTCCCCCGTCGCGGTGCTCGTGATCCCCACGGACGAGGAGCTGGAGATCGCACGGCAGTCGCTCGCCGCGACGGCGGGCTGAACCGCCGCTCCCTCCCGCCGCTCCTCCTCCGCGGCGCCGCCTCCGAGGCCCGTGATCCTCTCCGGATCACGGGCCTCCTCCGCGTCCCCGGGACGCCCGGGGCCGGTAGCGCCACTGGCTCCACTACTGGTTCCAGCACGCAGTACCCATCCCCGGCAGACCAGTGCCCCGCAGGGTTGTCGGCCCATGAGCGCGGATGACACGCTCGTGGGGTCCGGGGGGACTGGTGGGGGCCACCTCTCGGTGATGACGCACGGCCGCGCGCCCTTCGGGCGCTGCTGGCCGGCCATGCAATCGAGGGGATCCAACATGGCACTACACATGCCCAGCCGCAGAAGCAGGCTGGCGACCGCGACGGCCTTCGGGCTGGCCGCGGCCATCGTTGCATTCGGGGGCACCGTGCCCGCGAACGCCGCGGTGGGCGACACAGCGGAGGCGGAAGGCCGTCTCCTCACGCTCTCCGGCGAGCCGGACCTGTCCGCCATCGCCCAGCTCTCGGGCGCCTACACGGGCTTCCGGCCGGGTGACGCCGTGGATCCGCAGAGGGAGTCGGGCGTCATCGACGCCACCGTCCTCAGCGGGCTCCTCCAGGCGCAGATCGCGGCCGACATCCAGCTCGGCGACATCCTCACCCTCGATCAGGCGGTCGCTGGTGGCGCTGCCAACCAGTACGCGTCGTCAGGAAGCGTCGGCGCGACCGGTGCCGCCGGTGCCGTGACCGACATGGGCGCCATCAACCTCAACGCAGGCTCGGGCGACGTGATCCAGCTGGACCTCGCACCCCTGCTGGGTGAGCTCGGGGCGACGGGCACCGTCTCCGACCTCTCCCTCGGGCTCGGGGCGCTCTCCGCCACGGCGACCGACCCCGGAGCCGGCCAGGTGACGTCCGGGTACAACATCGCATCGGCCGATGCGAACATCACCAGTCCGCTGGTGGGCACGCTGGCGACATCGCTGGATGACGGGATCGTCGCGCTCGCGCCGGGCGTCAACACGACCTTGCAGCTGAGCCCCACTGTGGGCAACACCCTGGACGGCCTGCTGACCACCCTCCTCGGCCCGCTCCTCACCGGAGTGGTGAACGTGGCGACGCCGACCGGCACGATCGCAGTGACGCTCGACACGCAGTCGGCCGTCGACGCGGTCCTCACCCAGCCGATCACGAGCGGCGGCGTCACGATCGATCTCGACGACGGCACGGTCACGGTCGACATCGACGAGCTCGTATCGCTGAACGATCGCGGGGCGAACACCGACATCCTGTTGGCGGACACGATCGCCGCCGCCGTCGACGAGATCCTCACCGATCTCCTCCCGGCCGCAGTGCTGGAGGCGGTGCTCGACTCCACTCGCGTCGTAGTCGACGTGGACGCCGCGGTCCGTCTCGGGACAGTTCTCCCGCTCAACGTCGGAGCCGTGGACATCCAGATCGACACGACGCTGTCTGACCTCCTCAACCCGACGGGTCCGGGGAACTCGCAGCCGGAGATCGACGTGTCCGGGACGAGCATCCTGAATCTGCCCCTGGGTGACATCGCCCAGCCGCTGACGGACATCGTCGTCGCCAACCTGCTGCCTTCGCTGCGGACGTCCCTCGGGGACGTGCTGCAGTTGGCAGACGTGACGGCGGTCACGACGCCCCTCATCGGATCGCTGGACCCCGTCTTCGACGTCGTCGGCGAAGTGGTCCAGCTGACGGTGAATCGTCAGGAGATCACGGCTGACCCTGCTCCCGACCAGGAAGAGCCCTTCGGCTTCGCGGACCCCGAGGGCACCGACACAGCCGGCATCTTCACGGTGACCGCGCTCCGCGTCTCCCTCCTCCCGCTCGTGAATGGGCCCGTGATCGACCTCGCATCCGCCTCCGTGCGGGCTGAGGCGGTCGTCGCACCGGCCACCCCGGTCGACATCATGTCGCCGACTCCCGACCAGAACTTCGCATTCGCGGGTGACGCCACGACGGCGGATGTTCCCGTGTCGGGCACGGCCGATGAATCGGCGCCTGTCACCGTCAGCATCGCCGGTCAGCCAACCCAGACGTCTCCTGTCGCCGCAGGTGGCGGGTTCTCGGTCGAGTTCCCGGGACTCGTCGCGGGCACCTACACGGCGACCGCCTCCCAGACCGTCGGCGGGGTGACGACCACCGACACGGTGACGTTCACCGTCGGTCCGGTCGCGCCGGATGTCGCTCCGGTGACGATCCTCGAGCCCGATGAGGACGAGGTGATCGCGGGCGGTACTCAGGACGTGATCGTGAGCGG